>JALSHN010000181.1 GCA_026982215.1 Gammaproteobacteria bacterium | reverse complement strand
CGTCCTCGCTGTGGCTGCTGGAAACCACCTCCAGCGCCGTGCCACCGACGGTACGGAAGTCAGTGAGCAAGCGGGTCAATTTACTGTGGGTGAGGCGGTAACGGGCCGGATGGGCCAGCACCGCCACCCCGCCGGCGCTGCGGATCCATTCCACCGCCTCGGCCAGCGTGGCCCAACGACCGGGGACGTAAGCCGGCTTGCCACGTCCGAGGTAGCGTTTGAAGGCCTGGCGCCAATCCTTGGCATGCCCCTGATCGACCAGCCAACGGGCGAAATGGCTGCGCCCGGCGGCCCGGGGATCGCCGGGGATGGCCGCCTCGGCGCCGACGATCCCCAAACGGGCCAGGCGCTGAATCATCACCTCGGCACGGCGGGCCCGTTCCTCGGCGAGCTGCTCCAACCCCTGGCGCAACCGGGGATGATCGGGATCGATGTCCAGGCCGACAATGTGAACGGTGCCATGGCTCCAGGTGGTGGAGATCTCGATGCCGGGAACGAACCCCATCCCCAAACGACGGGCGGCCTCCGCAGCCTCGGGCAGCCCGGTGGTGGTGTCGTGATCGGTGAGCGCCAGCAGCGCCACACCCTGACCGGCGGCCCGGGCCACCACCTCGGCGGGGGCCAGCAGGCCATCGGAGGCGGTGGAGTGGCAATGGAGATCGACGATCACGCCGCCACCCCGGTGAGGACCACATAGGCGATGGCGTAGTCGTCCTCATCGGCCAGACTGAGATGGCTCCCGATCACGCCCCGACCCTGGGCCAGGCGCCAGGCCCGGTCATGGAACGCCAACCCGGGACGACCGAGGGGATCTCGGGTGACGCCGATGTGGCGCAGGGAAAGGCCGAAGCGGAAACCGGTCCCCAGTGCCTTGGCGGCGGCCTCCTTGGCGGCGAAGCGCTTGGCGAGGAAATGGGCCGGGCGGGGACTTTCTCGGTAGGCGCGGTATTCCTCCTCGGTGGTGAGGCGGCGGGCGAAACGATCGCCGAAGCGCTCCAGTGCCGCGTCTATGCGGGCGATACGGACGATGTCCACCCCGACGCCGACGATCACCGTCGGGCCTCGTCCATCAAGCGTTTCATCTCCCGAACCGCGGCCTCCAAGCCGGAGAACACCGCCCGGGCGACGATGGCATGGCCGATGTTGAGTTCACGGATCTCGGCGATGGCGGCGATGGGCTGCACGTTGTGGTAGTTGAGGCCGTGACCGGCGTTCACCTGCAACCCCAACGCGCACCCCAGTTTCACCGCTTCGACGATACGGCGGTATTCGCGTTCCTGCGCCTCACCGCGGGCATCGGCGTAATGACCGGTGTGAATCTCGACCACCGGCGCGCCCACCTCGGCGGCGGCCTCGAGCTGGCGAGGCTCGGCATCGATGAACAACGACACCCGCACCCCCACCTCGCGCAGACGGGCACAGGCCTCTGTGAGACGGACACGTTGACCGGCCACGTCCAGACCACCCTCGGTGGTCAACTCCTCGCGGCGCTCGGGCACCAGGCAGCAATCCTCCGGCCGGGTGCGTTCGGCGATGCGCAGCATCTCCTCGGTGACCGCCATCTCCAGGTTCATCCGGGTAGCCAACACCCGGCGGATGAGTTCCACGTCACGCTCCTGGATGTGGCGGCGATCCTCACGCAGGTGCAGGGTCACAGCGTCGGCCCCGGCACGTTCGGCCACCAAAGCGGCCTCCACCGGATCGGGAAAGGGTGTGCCGCGAGCCTGGCGCAGGGTGGCCACGTGGTCGATGTTGACCCCGAGCAGTAAACGATGGTGATCCATGGCGAATCCAGCGACTGATCAGCCGCTGGATTCTAGCATAGGCGATCGATCGTGGAGACGCTCAGCCGGCGGCGGCCTGGACCTGTTGTTGCTGCTGGCGTTCCTTGTGATCGGCCACGATCTGGCGGATCGCCGCGGCCAGTTCTTTGGGATTGAATTTGGGCACATAGAGATCGGCACCGATACGGGTACCGATGTTGACGTTGGCATCGGCGGAGAGCGAGGAGTGCATGATCACCGAGATGTTACGGAAGCGCGGATCCTCCTTGATGCGCTTGGTGAGCACGTAGCCGTCCATCTCCGGCATCTCCACGTCGGTGAGCACCGCGGTGACCTTGTCGGTGATCGGCACCCCTTCGGCCTCGGCGGCATGATGCAGCTCCTGGAGCTTCTCCCAGGCCTCCTTGCCGTTCTTGGTGGGGATGAAGTGGACGTCCAGACGCTCCAGGGTGGTCTGGATCTGGTGACGCGCCACCATGGAATCGTCGGCGAACAGGATGGTGGGTCCCTCCCCCACCTTGTCGATGTCGCGGAAGAGATCCTCGTCCTGCCCCAGGCCGGCGGTCTCGGCCAGCACCTTCTCCACGTCGAGGATCATCACGATCCGTTCGTCGGAGAGCTCGGTGACCGCGGTGATCAACCCCCCCATGCGATGGGCCAGCATGGGCGGCGGCACCCGGATATCGCTCCACTGCATCCGCAGGATGTGCTCCACCGAATTCACCAACAGGCCCTGCACATGGCGGTTGAACTCGGTGACGATGAGGATGTTCTGCGGCTCGTCGGTCTGGATGCCACAGAAACGCGCCAAGTTGACCACCGGCACCATGCTGCCCCGCAGACTCACCACTCCCTCCACCGCTGGCGGCATGTCGGGAGCATGGGTGATCTCGGGCACATGCATCACCTCGCGCACCTTGAACACATTGATGGCGAAGGTCTCCTTGCGGCCGGTGACCTTGTCCGTCCCCAGACTGAACAACAGAATCTCCAGCCGGTTGGCGCCGGCCAGCCGGGTGCGTTCGTCAACCGATTTGATGAAGTTTTCCATGCCCATGGAACGGGGACCTCGTTGTTGGATTCTCTCGGGTAATCGGCAGGACCGGGCCAGCCTTTAGCCAACGCTCACACACTGCCGGGCTTGGGCAATACCACCCGCACCTTGGCCCCCCCCCAATCGCTGTCGGCGAAGTCCAACGTGCCGCCGTAGGCCACCACCATCTCGGCCACCATCGCCAGGCCGATGCCATAGCCGGGGGCGGAGCGGTCGGCCCGCTGGCCGCGGCGGGTAATGCGACGGCGGGCCTCCTCGGGAATACCCGGACCGTCGTCCTCCACCTCGATGAGCAAAGCCGAGCCGGCGGCCAGTGGCTCCAGAGTGACCCGCACCCGGGTGCGGCACCACTTGAAGGCGTTTTCCATCAAGTTGCCGAGGAGCTCCATGAGATCGCCCTCGTCGGCGGCGAAACGAAAACCCTCGGGACACACCACCCCCCAATTCACCGATTTGTCCCGATGGACCTTGGCCAAGGTGTTGCCCAGGCGCTCGGCCAGCTGACACACCGCCACCGGTTCGTTGAGCGGAGTGCGGCCGGCGGTGGCGGCGCGATTGAGCTGGTAGGAGACGATCTGGCTCATGCGCTCCACCTGCTCCGCCACCAGCGGCCGCAGTTCCGAGCACGGGGTGTCGCCCTCGCCGGCGGCCCGCAGCACCGCCAACGGCGTGTTGAGACTGTGCGCCAGGTCGGCCAGGGTATTGCGGTAACGGCGCAGGTTGTCACGGGTGAAGCGAATCAGACCATTCAGATTATCGGTCAAAGGTTTCAGCTCCCGGGGATATTCCCCACGCAGACGGGTCTGTCGCCCTTCCTGGAGGGCCTTGAGCTCGTCGGCCGCCCGTCGCAACGGCCGTAACCCCCACCGAAGGATGAACCCCTGGACGGTGAGCAGGATCACCGTCACCGCCACCATCCAGCCCAGCAGGTAACGGCGGAAACGACCCACCTGATCCTCGTAGTAACTGAGGTCCTCGGCCACCGAGACGGTGTATTGATCTTGGTGTTGGTCAGCCAGCCCCCAGCTCACCCCGAAGCTGTAGAGATAGACGGCCTGCCCACCCGCCAGGCGGTGACGCCCGAACCATTCCTGGGTGGGTGCGAGACGCGGGGTAGCGGGAATGGGGTGGGGAGCCAGCGAGGGGGAGACCCAGCGGTGGCGACCATCGTTGGAAAGGATCTGGGCATAGAGGCCGAACTCGGCCTGGTAGAACGGTGCCTCGGGCAAGCCCTTGGGCATTCGGATCGCACCGTCTTCACCGATCTCGGCCACCGCGATCAGGGTCCAGACATGGGAACGCAACCGGTCGAGGATGGCCTCCTCGACGCTGTCACGGAACACCGCGTCCAAGGTGTAGGCGGTGAGGGAGAGCACCAGGGTGAGGACCAGGCCGGCGCCGATGATGAGACGGGCGGTGAGAGAAAGACGGTGCATCAGCCCTCGTCGCGCGGCAGGGCGAAGCGATAACCTCGCCCCCGCAGTGTCTCGATGGGTTTCAACGTCCCCTGAGGATCGAGCTTGCGCCGCAGGCGACCGATGAGCACCTCGATGACATTGCTGTCACGGTCGTAGTCCTGGGCATAGAGGTGTTCGGTGAGCTCCAGTTTGGAGACCACTTGACCGGCATGGCGTGCCAGATGATGCAGCAGTTTGTATTCGAAGGCGGTGAGTTCCACGTAGCGGCCGTCCACCTCCACTCTCTGGGCGGCGGTGTCCAGAGTGAGCGGCCCGAAACGCCATACCGGCTGGGTGAAACCGGCGGCCCGCCGCACCAAGGCCCGCAGGCGGGCGAGCAATTCCTCCATGTGAAACGGCTTGACCAAATAGTCGTCCGCCCCGGCCTCGAGCCCCGCCACTTTGTCCTGCCAACGGGCCCGGGCGGTGAGAATGAGGATGGGGAAGTCCCGCCCCTCTTCCCGCCAAGCGCCGATCACCTCCTGGCCCTCCATGTCGGGCAGCCCCAGATCCACCACGGCCACGTCGAAGGGATATTCGCGGCCCATGTACAGGCCTTCTTCACCGGTGGCCGCCGCCTCGACGATCTCACCTTTGCCGCCCAGGGCCTCGACGATCTGTTCTCGCAGTTCGGTCTCGTCTTCGATCAAGAGGATACGCATGGACATCCCGCGTGCCGTTCGTCTGGTGGGAGAAATCGGTAATCCTAAAGGATTCTTGAACGGCGGTTAACCTGCGTTGGAAAAAATAAAAAAAAGCGCGGCGAGCGCCGCGCTAAACTCCCGTCATTCCCGAAGGGCTTACAGGCCAATGACGAGGGGGGTTGGGTCCTTGTTTTCACCCCGCTTACATCGCGAGGATGTAATCCACCAGCTTCTCGATGTTGGCATCGGAGACCCGCGGGGAATACGGAGGCATGGGCACACCACGGGTGATCTCCGTCCAGGCGCCCTTGCCACCCTTCTTCACTTTGTCGATGAGCAAGGCCCGGGCATCGGCCTGGCCCTTGTAGCGGGCGGCGATGTCCTTCCAGGCCGGCCCGACCACTTTCTTGTCGAGGGCATGGCAGGCCATGCAGCCGCTCTTACGGGCCAGGTCCAGTTCATCGCCGGCCATGGCGGGGGTGGCGGCCAGGACGCCGGCCAGGATCAGCCATTTACGCATGTCAAACCTCCGGTTTTTCGTGTGGGTTGTGAAATCGTCGGGCGAGGCCAATTTAGGCACAAGGCTATCGCCGATTAACTGAACCCGCACTGAACCGGCAGGCTGACGAGGCAGGACCAGGCTGAATCGACTGTTCAGCCATCCAGTGAGGCATCGAGACGCTGTTCGAGGGCGGATGCGGCCTCGGGACCATAGTGGCAGCCGGGACGGTAATCGTCCCAGAAGAGATATTGGAACGACAGCCCCGCCAGCAACAAGGCGGAAAACAGGGCGTCCTCGCCAGGGGGCGGCAAGGCGGATTTCCCTTGAAGGGCCGCCCCGGCGAAGACCACCCCGGGCTTGTTGCGCAGATGGAGGGCACAACTACCCGGCGTGGCCCCGGGGAGGGGCAAAAAATCGATGGTGCGGGTGAGCCGCTGACGCTGACTCACCCGCTGCACCTCCACGCCTTCCGGCAAGGGCTCACGCTGGTGAGCCAACAACGTCACCCCTTGTTCGTGCCAGAAGACGGCCGCATCGGCGGTCCGGGCAGTGGGCAGGAACAGGTACCGTACCCCGCCCGCGGCCTGTAGTGGCTCCCACCATTGCGCCGCAGGGGCGTTCACCAAGATGCCCCCGGCGTCGCGATCCTGGATGTAGAACACCGCGGGCTTTCCCCCCAGGTAGTGGATCTGGCGCAGAGGAATTTGTAACAGCGGAGACACCTTCACAGCCAGCCCTGCCCTTCCCGGCGCACCAGTCCGGCCAACAGGCGGACGTGGTCGGGGTGATCGTTGAGAGCGGGGATGTAGTGAAAACGTTCACCACCGGCGGCGAGGAAATGGTCCCGGTTCTCCATGGCGATCTCTTCCAGGGTCTCCAGACAATCGGTGGCAAACCCGGGGCAGATGACATCCACTGCCCGCACCCCTTCTCGGGCCCAATGCACCAGGGTTTCGTCGGTGTAAGGGGTCAACCACGGCTCCCGGCCGAAACGGGACTGATAGCTCAGCGCCCATTGCCCCTCGCTGAGCCCCAGGCGGGCCACCAAGGCCTCGGCGGTGGCGCGGCACTGTTCGGGATAGGGATCACCCTCGCGGGCGTAGCGCTCGGGCAGGCCGTGGAAGGACAGCAACAACCGCTCCCCTTGCCCCCGGGTCTGCCAGTGGCGTTCCACGGAACGGGCGAGGGCGTCGATGTACTCGGGCTCGCGGTGATAGTCTCCCACCCATCTCAATGGAGGCACATGGCGCCAATGCCGCAGGGTCTCTCCCAAGGCATCGTAGGCCGTGGCCGTGGTGGTGGCGGAGTACTGGGGATAGAGCGGCAAGGCAATGAGGCGTTCCACCCCGGCCCGCCGCAGCTCCTGCAATCCCGCCTCGATGCGGGGATTGCCATAGCGCATGGCAATGCGCACCGGCAAGCCGAGAGAACGCTGCAATCCCTCGGCCAGCCGTTCGGTGTAAAGGCGCAAGGGCGACCCGTCCTTGGTCCAGATACGGGCGTAGGCGGCGGCGGAACGCTTCGGCCGGGTACGCAGGATTACCCCATGGAGCAGCGGCAGCCATTGCCAGCGTGGGAGATCCACCACGCGAGGATCGGAGAGGAATTCACGCAGATAACGCCGCAGCGCTTCGGGAGTGGGGGCGTCGGGGGTGCCCAGATTGATCAGCAGTACACCGGTGCGGCGCGCGTCTCGATTCGTTTCCATGGTCGCGGATGATACACCGCCCGGGCCCGGGTTTCATTCCGGGGTTTCGGTTTGATCCTCGGCGGTACAGATGCGATCGCGCCCTTCCCGCTTGGCACGATAAAGGGCCTGATCGGCCCGTTGGATGAGGTCCTGCCCGGACTCGCCCGGCTGGAGCAGGGCCACCCCGGCGGAGAAAGGCGGCAGCACCACGGCCCCTTCTTCACCGATCTTCACCCTGTGACCGCGCACACGCCGCTGGGCCTTTTCCAGGGCCTGGATCACCCCTTCCAGGAACGTACCCGGAAACAGGACGGCGAATTCCTCGCCGCCGTACCGCGCCACCATATCATGGTGACGGAACACCGAGAGGACATGGCGAGCATATTCATGCAACACCGCATCACCGGCGGCATGGCCGTATTGGTCGTTGATGAGCTTGAAGTGATCGATGTCGATGATCGCCAGTGCCAAGGGCGTGCCGTAGCGGTGAGCACGAGCGGCTTCGTCTTGGAGACGTTGGAGAAAGGCACGGCGGTTGGGCAGACCGGTAAGTTCATCGGTGAGGCTGAGCTCGATCATCCGTGAGAGTTCGGCGGCGAAATTCTCGCGATCGGCCTCCAATTGGGCGAGGTAGCGCTGGATCTGGTCGAAGTGACGGTTGAGGCGCTGTTGGCCGCGGAGGATCTTGGCCAGCTCTTCCTGCAAGCGGCGCCGCCGGGCCTCCAAGTCTCCCTCCTGTTTCACCCCCTCCAGGGCCTGATACTCCACTTCCAGAAAGGTGGTGAACTCCTCTCCTTGGGCCACTGCTTCTTCCAAGGCAACGGCCAGGCGCGCAGTGGCCAACTGGATCGCTTCGGCCATGCTGTCGGGACTCAGTAATGGAGCACTCGGGCTCAGGCCGGTCTCGGTGAACAGGCGTTGCAGCGGTTCGATGACCTCTTCCACCCGCTCGCGGGTGAAGTACTCGCTGGTGGTAACTTGGTCGGCCATCTCCTCCACCTGCAGGCGCAGGGCAAGGAGTTCAGCCTCGCTCAACGGTGGGGTGAGGCGGGTGCGAATGGCACGGGCCTGGAGGAAAAGGGGGTCGTCCTCCTCCAGCGAGAGAGCGAGGGCATCCAGCAGCAGGGCGATGAAGGCGCTGTAGAGCCGCTCCACCGTCAGCCGTTGCCGCCGCTCCACTTCCAACAGTTGGTGGAGCTGCGGCAGCAACACCTCCCCGGCCGCACCTGGGCACAACTCGGCGATTAGCCTCAGAATCTTGTCCTGGACCGTATTTCCCGGGGCATGTTCTTCCCCGTTGTCCATCGTGCACTCCCCACCGCCCGCCGGGGCGGACTCGATAAATTATTTTTATGCAGACCAACTGTAATTATACCCCAGGCCCGCCGCTTCCGTCAGGCGGCGCCGTGGGTCAAGTCGTCCAACAGCGACAGATCGCGCCGGCTCTCGTCCAATAACTGAGACAACAGCGAGCCAGTCAATGCATGGCGTTCCATCAACCACGGGGGGACGATGGCGGAGGTGGCATCCCCCCCATCATGGCGGTGAGCCAGCCGATCGGCGATGAGCAATAACTCGGCATAGGCGTTTTCCCCGGCCCCGGCCTCGAGGCGATGATGGTACTGAACCGCCTCCACCAGCTCGGCATCGAGACCCCAGTGATGCAACAGGGCCGCGCCGAGATCGCAATGATTGACACCGAGGAGATGGCGTTCCAGCTCGGTGATGGGACGATGGGCGTAATGCTGAAGGATGTGATTGAACAGAGTGAATTCACGGGGAAAGGTCTGGGCCAAGTAGAGATGGCCGACATCGTGCAGCCAACCGGCCAGACCGGCCTTGCGGGCATCCACACCCAAAGGGCTCAGCCGGGCGACGCCCTCACTGAGGCGGGCGCTGAGGAGGAAATGCCGCCAACACCACGGCGCCCCGAGCATCCCTTTGGCGGCGACGGGGAATTGTTGCGACAACGCATGCCC
This sequence comes from Gammaproteobacteria bacterium, assembly GCA_026982215.1. GTDB lineage: Bacteria > Pseudomonadota > Gammaproteobacteria > S012-40 > S012-40 > S140-43. Next base: position 10,424 of record JALSHN010000181.1, on the reverse strand, counting down.
CAAGGCCAGATGGAGGCTCTCCTGCCACACCTCGGGCATCACGGCCTCTCTTTCCAAGCGCCGGGTGATGCGCGACAAGGCCGGGCTGAGGCGGGGATAGCCCGGTTGAGACAAGGCCTCGCGAGCGATGAGGGCCAACAGGGCTTCAGGATCAGGCCGGGGCTCGAGATAGAGTTCCAACACGCCTTGCGTGAAGGGGGTGAGATCCGGTAGTGCCTCCACGTCGTAGAGACGCTCGGCCAGATCCCACAACGGCGAAGGTGTGGGGCTCTCCAGGGCGATGCGGGCCAGTAATTCATAGACCTGCATTTCGGCCACCGTCTCATCGCCGCGGGCAAACCCGTCCTCCAGGGCCTCTCGATGGACCTGGATCACCTCTTGGCCACTGCCCACGTCGAGCACCAGCACCTCGACGTTACGGAACGCCGGATCGATCCAGAGTTCCGCCTCCGGCCGTTCGCTCTCCAACAATTCGAAAGGCAAGGTGGGGGTGAGGGGACGGTTCAAATGCCTGGCGGGCACGGCAGTCTCTTCGGGCTCGTTGAGCAAGGCCATCACCAAGCCCGCCTCATCGCGCAGGAACACCACCCGGGCGAGCCGCCCCCCTCCTCCAAAACCACTGGCCACCACCGCATGGAGAACAGTGAGGTAATCCCCCCGATCCCACATCTCATAAGGGACCTTACGGCAATCCAACAGGTGTTTCACCATCTCGCTCAGCGAGAGGACCATGTCTCGTTTGGCCATCGGCTCGTCCTCGCTCCAATCCATCGCCGGGCCCGTCAGCCCCGGACACTAGATCGACGCCTGGCGTTAGAAATTGAGCGATCCTCCAGATCCATACACCGCCGTTGCCTGCTGCCTCCCCGCCTCCGCCACGACCCGGTGCCAGAAGCTCAAGTGCAAAGGCAGGGTCTCCCGAGACCATCGCAACCGCCCCTGGAAGCACCCGCCGCACAGGGCCAGCACCCCCAGGGCCTCCACCAGGGCGTAACGCAATCTCTCATCGGGCCAACGAGACTCCCCCCCCGGAAATGGGGTCGGGCTCGGGATAGCTGGGTCACGAACACCTCGGGACTCAACTGCACGGGAAAGAAGTCCTTGCCTCGTCCGATCACCACCAAGCGCAGGCCACCTCCCTGGGTGGCCTGGCAATACAACCGCGCCTCGCCCCAGGCATAACGCGACGGTGGACAAAGCTCGGACGGGGTGGAGACGACCGTCTGCAAGCGGCATCCGGCGCATTGCAGCAGGAAGACCCACGGTGCGGCACTGCCATCGAAGTGGGGCGGCGCGGGACCGTCCATCTCAATCGACAGATCGTCCATCCCCAAGGCATAACAGGCCGCCAGCAACGGCACCATATCGCGCACTGCCGAGCGCCCCTCACCGAGGACCAGGCCGGCTTCCGCCCGCCAACGAGCCCGGTCGATACGACAATGCAATCTCAGCGGAGCCGGCAGATCCCGGCGCACCACACGAAGCCCGCCACCGGGGGAGGCCGGTCGCAGACGCACCCGGCAGGAGCGCCCGTCTTGAGCCGGCCCATGCGCACAGACTTCATTGACAAGGGTGTATCGTGCCGTCTGGGTCATCATCGCCGTCCCCGGCTGCAGCTTCCATGCCGAAACAGCCCCGCGACGCGGCCGCAGCGAGGGAGTAGAATGTGCGCCCTTCGCCCGTTGCCGGGCGAGTGCCTCTCCATTTACGGCGACCCGGACACATCGAGGAGATTACCCATGCTGCGTGCCCTGCCATGGTGGATCCTGGCGTTCTTCCCAGGAACAGTCTGGGCGGAGAGCAGCGAGCGACTGGACCTCACCGGCCACTGGGTAGGGCTGAGCGCCCTGGCCCTTTTTGCCTTGGCCTATCTGCTGGTGATGAGCGAGGAGTTCACCCATCTGCGCAAGTCCAAACCGGTGATCCTCGCCGCCGGCCTGATCTGGGCGCTCATCGCCTGGGTCTACGTCGGTCGCGGTATTCCCCACGCCGCGGAAGAGGCCGTGCGGCACAACATCCTCGAGTTCGCCGAGCTGTTCCTGTTCCTGCTGGTGGCGATGACCTACATCAACGCCATGGAAGAACGGCGGGTATTCGAGGCCTTACGCGCCTGGCTGGTGCGCAAAGGGTTCAGTTATCGGCAACTGTTCTGGCTCACCGGGAGCTTGGCCTTTTTCATCTCTCCGGTGGCGGACAACCTCACCACGGCGTTGCTGATGTGCGCAGTACTGTTGGCAGTGGGTGAAAACAATGCACGTTTCGTTGCCCTGGGCTGTATCAACGTGGTCGTGGCGGCCAATGCCGGCGGGGCCTTCTCACCCTTCGGCGACATCACCACCTTGATGGTGTGGCAGAAGGGTATCGTCGATTTCTGGACCTTTTTCCTGTTGTTCGTACCTTCCCTGGTGAACTTTCTCGTACCCGCCGCGCTGATGCATTTCGCCGTACCCAAGGGCACCCCTCTGCCCTCGGGGGAACGGGTGGAGATGAAGCGTGGCGCGATGACCATCGTCGCCCTGTTCCTGCTCACCATCGCCACCGCGGTGAGTTTCCACAACTTCCTCCACCTGCCACCGGTGCTGGGGATGATGACCGGACTGGCCTACCTGAAGTTATTCGGTTATTACCTGCGTCTCACCCACGACCGCATGGGGGAGCACCTCGGCGACCCGGTGCCCTTCGACGTCTTCCACAACGTGCAACGGGCCGAGTGGGATACACTCTTCTTCTTTTACGGAGTGGTGCTGTGTGTCGGTGGACTGGGATTCATCGGTTATCTCACCTTGGCCTCGGAGGTGATGTACGGCCAATGGGGCGCCACCTTCGCCAACATCGCCGTCGGCGTCCTCTCGGCCGTCGTCGACAACATCCCGGTGATGTTCGCCGTGCTTTCCATGCAACCCGACATGCCGCTGGGACAATGGCTACTGGTGACCCTCACCGCCGGCGTGGGTGGCTCCTTGCTCTCCATCGGCTCGGCAGCCGGGGTGGCACTCATGGGCCAGGCGCGTGGCAAGTACACCTTTTTCTCTCACCTCCGGTGGACCCCGGTCATCGCCCTCGGCTACGGCGCCAGTATACTGGTACACATGTGGTTGAACGCCGAGGCCTTTTCAGTGCCTGTCACGCCATAGGCAACGGCCACTATGCCCACTCAAGGCATCCAGATAACGCTCATGGGCCTGTTGTTCTTCCTCGCTGGCCCTGATCACCCTCAATCGGGGGCGATCCACGGGTAAGCGGCGGATCTCCAAGCGACCCGGCGTGACCGTCGCCGCATCGCCCCCCTCCTCTCCGGCCAATACCAGGCTCGCCTGACCGCCGCTCATGGCCAGATAGAGGCGTGCGAGGATCTCGGCATCCAGCAACGCCCCGTGCAACTCCCGGTGGCTGTTGTCCACCTCGTAGCGCTTGCACAAAGCATCCAGACTGTTCTTCTGCCCCGGATGGAGGGTACGGGCCCAGGCCAGGGTGTCGAACACGGTACACACCGCCTCAATGGTCCCTGGCACCCCCTCGGGGGCAGGCTGCAACAGGGCCAGTTCGTGATTGATGAAACCGACGTCGAAGGGGGCGTTGTGGATGATCAACTCGGCACCCGCGACGAACTCGATGAACTCCTCGACGATGTCGGCGAAACGGGGCTTGTCCGCCAGGAACTCATCGCTCAAGCCATGGACCTGGAAGGCCCCCTCGTCCACCTTGCGATCGGGATTGAGATAGTGATGCAACCGCCGCCCGGTGAGCCGGCGATCCACCAACTCCACCGCCCCGATCTCGATGATACGATGCCCCTTGGCCGGCTCCAGGCCGGTGGTTTCGGTATCCAACACCACTTGTCTCACGATGGGCGTCCTTTCTCTTTCTGCAGCAGTCGATCGATGGCGTTCACTGCCAAGCGGTCCGCCCGCTCATTCTCGGGGTGGCCACTGTGACCCCGCACCCAATGCCAGCGGATCCGATGGCGCTGGTTCAGCTCATCGATGCGACGCCACAATTCAGCATTTTTCACTGGTTTACCGGCCGCGGTCTTCCAGCCACGGCGTTTCCATTGAGGCAACCACTCGGTGATCCCCTTGCGGACATATTGCGAATCGGTGGTGAGATGCACCTCGCAAGGCCGTTTCAATGCCTCCAGGGCCCGGATCACCGCCATCATCTCCATCCGGTTGTTGGTGGTATGCGGTTCGGCACCGGAAAGCGTCTTTTCCTTGCCCTGATAACGCAGCACCGCTCCCCAGCCGCCCGGCCCCGGATTGCCGCGACAGGCCCCGTCGGTGAAGATCTCCACCACTCCGTTTCCATTCTCTTTGTTCATGAAGGATTCCGATTGGACGTGCCCACCAGTCCGGGCACCACGATTCGTCTTCGACGCCGCCAGCGCGGCCCCACCAGAGTAGGCCGACTGATCCGCTTACGCGCCACCACGGCATAGGCCCCGCCGAAAAACGGCCACCAGCGCCTCCCGCACCACTCCAGAAAAGAGAAACGGCACAACAGCGCCGCACTACGGCACGGGGGGGTGTACAACAGGCGGCGCTGGTGTTCCAGCTCCAAGCCCAACAGCGCCAACCAATCCTTGATCCGCCGCAGACTGAGATAATCCAACGTCCAAGGGACACGATCATCCCACGGCGTGAATGCCCGACGTACCCCCCACAGACTCCAAGGGCTGAAGCCGAAGATCACCACCCGGCCCTCGGGGATCAACACCCGCTCGGCCTCACGCAACACCTGATGCGGTGATGAGGCCATCTCCAAGGCATGATGCAACACCACCACATCCACCGAATCGGTGGCCAGAGGCAGGGCCGATGCCAATGCCCGGGCATGCAATGGCGACTCACCGTCCTTACGCTGAGAAGACACCACCACCCGATGACGGATGGGGCTGGCGTGCCACCAGGACGGCTCCGGCAACGGTCCCAGCCAAACCAAGTGATAGCCGAACAGCCCCGGGAGCAGCTCATCGAGGATCGAGCCTATCTGGCTCTGTAAAACCCGTCCCGGCGGCGTACAATACCAGTCGAGCATGGCCTCGGCCAGGTCGATCTCGCTGCCCGCCGGGGGGCGTCTTCGCCAAAGCTGGAGTGCCATGAAAAGACCCAAAACGACAAAATCGCGAGGGGGAGCGGCCTTGAGTCCTGTGATCGTCGAAGCCGTCGCTGCGTTCCAGGACAATTATATCTGGCTGGCGCGGGGGGCGTCAGAATCACGCTGCCTGGCCATAGATCCCGGCGAAGCCGCCCCGGTACTGGACTACCTCCAGCATCGAGGGCTCACCCTGGGCGCCATCCTCATCACCCATCACCACCCCGACCACACCGGTGGCATTGCCGCCCTGAAACACCACTTCGACGTCCCCGTCTACGGCCCGGCGCAAGAACCCATCCCTCAGCGCACCCATCCCGTGGCCGAAGGCGACAAAATCGCTGCCTGTGGCCTGGAACTCTCGGTGGTGGAGACCCCCGGCCATACCCTGGGACACCTGAGCTACACCACCCAAGGAGCCGTTTTCACCGGCGACACCCTGTTCACCGCCGGTTGCGGTCGCCTCTTCGAAGGCACCCCGGAACAAATGCTGCACTCCCTCAAGCGCATCGCCGCACTGCCCGATACCACCTGGGTGTACTGTGCCCACGAATACACCCTGGACAACCTGCGTTTCGCCCGTATCGTGGAGCCGAACAACCCCCGTATCCGCGCCCGGATGGAACGCGAAACGGCGCGGCGGAGCCGCGGCGAGGCCACGGTCCCCGCCCCGCTCAGCGTGGAACGAGACACCAATCCCTTCCTGCGCACCCGAGTGGACGAGGTGATCCAGGCAGCCCAACGGCACGCGGGACGGACCCTCACCAGTGAAGCGGAGATCTTCGCCGTGTTGCGCTCATGGAAAGACGAGGTGGATGGCCTGCTATGAACGACAAACGGCACTCGACCCTGCTGTTATTGGGCGCCCTTCTGGGCGGCTGCGCCACCCTGCCCCCGTCGGGGACGACGCCCCGGACACCGCCGGCCGACCCTTGGCTCCACCCCAGCCCCCAGACCGAACGACCGTCCCCCTCCTACCGTGCTTTCCTTGCCGCCATGGAACGTCGTCCCGATCCGGCCGCCCTGCTTGCCCAAGAAGGTCACCTCGGCCTGGCCCGCCTGCTGAGGCGGGAATTCTCCCGCCTGGACCGCGCCGAGCCCCGGCTGGTGGGCCGGGGTCTCCACACCCCGGCCCAACCGCCGCAACAGCTGCGCGAGGCCGCCCACCCTCGTGCCAACGAACCGCTGCAGATCGCCCTCGAAGAACCCATTCCCCAACCCCCGAAAGACCTCTGGCAGCGCATCCGCGCCGGCTTCGCCCTCCCCGAATCCGAACGCCACCACCCCCGGGTACAAAACGACCTGGACTGGTATCGCCGCCATCCGGGTTACCTGGAACGCGTCGCCCGCCGCGCCCGTCCCTATCTCTATCACATCGTCGAAGAAGTGGAGGCCCGCGGCATCCCTGGCGAAATCGCCCTGCTCCCCATCGTCGAAAGCGCCTTCCAACCCTTCGCCTATTCCCACGGTCGCGCCGCCGGCATCTGGCAGTTCGTCCCCGGCACCGCGCGACTCTACGGCCTGAAACAAAACTGGTGGTATGACGGCCGGCGCGACGTCTTCGCCTCCACCGACGCCGCCCTGCGGCTCCTCAAGACCCTCCACCGCCGCTTCGATGGCGACTGGCTGCTGGCCCTGGCCGCCTACAATTCCGGTGAAGGCACGGTTCGTCGAGCGATCCGCAAAAACCGCCGCCGGGGGCGCCCCACCGACTTCTGGTCACTGGAGCTACCGCGTGAGACTCGAGGCTACGTCCCCAAGCTCCTGGCCCTGTCCCGCCTGGTGGCCGAACCGGAACGCTACGACATCGCCCTGCTGCCCATCGCCAACGAACCGGTGCTGGAACGGGTGGATCCTGGGAGCCAGCTCGACCTCGCCCTGGCGGCCGAACTCGCCGGTCTGAGCATCGAAGAAATCTATCGTTACAACCCCGGCTACAACCGCTGGGCCACCGACCCCGACGGTCCCCACGAACTCCTCATCCCCATCGAAAAGGTCCCGGACTTCTACGACGGCCTGGCGCAGCTGCCTCCCGGAAAACGCATCGGCTGGCGGCGTCACAAGATCCGCCGGGGGGAGACTCTGGAACAGATCGCCCGCCGCTATCACACCGAAGTGGACCTCATCCGCCGCATCAATCACCTCAAAGGCAACACCATCCGCGCCGGCGACGACCTCATCGTCCCCACCGCCACCCGCCGGGTGGGCGCCTACACCCTCAGCCTCGGCCAACGTCTGCTGCGCACCCAGAACACCGTCCGCAGCGGCCGTCAAAAAGTGGTTCACTACGTTCGTCGCGGCGAAACCCTATGGAGCATCTCCCGCCGCTACCGGGTGGGGGTGCGCGAACTGGCGCGCTGGAACCAGATGGCCCCCGGGGACGTCCTGCGCCCTGGACAAAGACTGGTGATCTGGACCCGGTCCGACAAACTCACCGCCCGTGCCCGCACCGGCCCCTCACGCACCCAGAAGATCGCCTATCGAGTCCGTCCGGGCGAATCCCTGTTCCTCATCTCACGCAAATTCCGCGTCAGCATCGACGACCTGATACGCTGGAACCGCCTCGACCCCAAAGCCTATCTCCAGCCAGGGCAACGGCTCACGGTATACGTGGACGTCACCGAGCAATCCAACATCTGACGAAGCCATCGTCCCCCTACAAAGTCGGAGGCATCTCAAAGCCACCCTAAAAAACCCCTCATCGGGGCCGTAAAAAAGGGTGATGAAGACCACCGACCGACTGTTGCTCATCACCCTCATCACCCTCCCTGCCCTGGCGCAGGGACAACCCCCCACGGCCTTCGGTGGCTGGACCGCCAACGGCGGCGCCATCTCCGCCGTCTGTCCCAGTGGCTACACCTGCGAGGACAACGTCAACGACCGCGGCATCCTGCAACGCATCCTCACCGACCCCAGCGGCAAGCGCTTCATTCAACTCGTCATCCACGATGCAGGTCCCCAAGGCACCCTGTCCGTCGAGAGCTTCGTGGATGCCAGCGAGAACGCCAACCGGGACGGCATCGCCATCCGCCAGATCCTCGATGCCCCCACCGACCAAGGGCGCCTGAACGCCACCGCCACCATCTACACCGGCTGGGCCATCGACCCCAGCGCCCCGGCGCTGCAACTACAGCAAAGCCTGGTGCAAAACGACCCCGCCAACCAAGACTTCAACAACACCTTCCTCTACGAAGTGGATCGGGACGGTAACGACAACCGGCTGGGCCACTATCTGGACATCCGCGTCGATGTCATCACCCCCAACAACGCCGGCACCACCAACCAAGACACCGTCGTCATCCGCGAAGCCGGCGGCAGCCGCGTTGCTCAGAGCGGCAGCGTCACCCTGCCACGCCGCGGAGGCATGGGCGGTATGGGTGGTATGGGAGGTGGTGGCCGCGGTGGTAGTCTCAGCTGGCAGGCCGGCGACTCTCTGCAGACCATTTGGGTGGCCCAACAATGCCAGGGCTGCAGCAGTGGCGGCATGGGTGGTGGCGGCATGGGCGGCGGTGGCGGTGGCGGCCTCACCCTGTTTTCCTACCAGGCCTTCGACGACCTCTCCGACTCGGCCGGCGCCATCAACAGCTACAGCCTCTCCGACACCGCCCCCCTGGCCTGGCCCGATCCGCCGTTGGGCCCTGCCCCCGCCTTCCAATAAAACCTTCGACCAACCTTCAAGTCCGCGCCCCCGGCTGTCGATAGCAACAGCATCCCCCTGGAAGAAAACAGACTGCCACCATGCCCCTGTTATCCAAGGACCACCCCCTGCTGGAAACCGCAGCCCTGGAAGAACGCCGATGCCTCCATGAACTCACTGTCGCCGACCAGCCCGATGCCGAACGCCTGCAACGCGAATTGATTCGTCCCCAGGCCCATCGGTTGGTGGACGAGTTCTACCAGCGGATCCTCGCTCAGGCACAAATGGTCCCCTTCATCCGCGACCAGCGCACCCGAAAACGACTGAAAGGGACCTTCATCCGCTACCTGAACACCCTTGGAGTCGATTTCACCTCCCAGCGCTACGCTGCCGAACGATTACAAGTCGGTTTGCGTCATGCCGAGATCGGCCTGCCCCTAACCTACTACCTCTGCGCCTACGCCATCCTGCAACAACTCCTCATCGACCATCTCCTCGACCTCCCTCACCCCCGACCGCTGATCCGTTTCGTCCTCAAGATCACCGGCTACGACACCGCTCTGGCCGTGGAGGCCTACCACCTGCTGCGTACCTGTCACCTGGAAGACTCCATCGCCGACCTGCGGCAGGAAAAAGACCGTCTCACCGTCGCTGCCACCACCGACCCCCTCACCCGGCTGGCCAACCGCCGTCACATGCTCGAGGTCCTCCCCCGACTGCTGGAACGTGCCGACGAACGACACCAGCCCCTCTGCCTGGCCATCGCCGACCTGGACGACTTCAAAGGCATCAACGACCACCTCGGCCACCTCTGCGGCGACCGAGTCCTCTCCCAAGTGGGAAAACGACTGCGCGAAGGGCTGCGAGACGGCGACATCATCGCCCGTTACGGCGGCGAAGAATTCATGATCGCCCTCTACGGCACCGACCTCCCCCAGGCCCACGCCGCCCTGGAACGACTGCGTCAGCGCATCGCCGCGACAACGGTCACCTGTCGGCAACGCCCCATCCCCGTCACCCTTAGCATCGGCCTGACGCAATACCACCCCGGCGAAGCCATGGCCAACCTCATCGAGCGGGCCGACCGTGCCCTCTACCGCGCCAAACACAGTGGAAAAAACCGGATAGAAAGCGAATGTCCCCAGGCAATCACGCTGGAGGAGGCAACTGAAGATAGTATCCTTCGTCCTCCAACGCCGCCATGACCACCGCCGCATCGGCACGCGCCAAACGCCGCTCCGGTGTCAAGGTCAGATCCATCACCGGATCCAGCACCCCCAACAAATGCAGCAGCGACTCCGGCAACACCTCCGCAGGATCCGACTCCCGCGGCAGATAGAGATAGGTCTCCCGCTTCCGCCGGCTGCGATACACCGTACACTCCATGGCCATTTCAGCTCCCCATTCCCGGCAAATCCACCACCCCCGCCGTAACGAAACGAGGCCCCCTCTTCAGCGTCGATTGGCCGCTCAAGCCACCTCGCGCAACCAGCGATCCAGCGCCCGCATCGCCTCCACCGCCGCCGAATGCAACACCAACCCCACCCCTTCAGGGCGACTGTGCACCACCCGGGCACGATAATCGTAAGTCCCCGACACCCCCCGCTCCAAGGGAATGGAAACCCGCAACTCCGTGCCCCGAGGCACCCGGAACGGCACCTGAAGCTCCACGAACATCCCCTCCAGACTCACATCC
>JALSHN010000180.1 GCA_026982215.1 Gammaproteobacteria bacterium | reverse complement strand
CCTCCCCCCCGAACGAGAAGACGAACTCCAGCGCCTGGCCCGGGAGAGCCACGCCCGCCAGCGGGCCATCGAGGCCCAGCCCCAGCCCCCCTTCGACCGCTTCCTGTCCGACTACTTCGCCCAGCTCCACAGCCTGCGCTTGGAAAGCTGAGTCCGCATCCAACCTGCGCCGCCGGACCACCGCGCCTATACTGCTGGCACCTCGACATTCGAGAAGGCATCCGGGTGCAGATCCTGGTCATCAACGCCGGCTCCTCCAGCCTCAAGCTCGCCCTGTTCCAAGGGGAGCGATTGCGCCTGCGCATTCACATCGGCGGCCTGGAGGCCTCCCCCTGGGTCCGCTGGGGAGAGCAGCCACGCACCGAGCTCCCCGGCATCAGCGATCATCACCAGGCCCTTCGCTGGGTCCTGGAGCGCTTGCGGGCAGACGGCCTCTCCCCGGATGCCGCCGGCCACCGCATCGTCCACGGCGGAGTCCATTTCCATGCCCCCCGGCGGCTGGACGACGACACCCTCGCTGCCCTGGAACGGCTGATTCCCCTCGCCCCCCTGCACCAGCCTCACAACCTCGCCGCGGTGCGTGCCCTTGCCCGCCTCTACCCCCGACTGCCCCAGGTGGCCTGTTTCGACACCGCCTTCCACCACACCCAGCCCGAGCCGGCCCAGCGCTATGCCCTGCCCCGGGAGTGGCACGAACGGGGGCTGCGCGCCTACGGCTTCCACGGTCTGGCCTACGAATCCGTGCTCGCCGCCCTGCGACGGCACAGCGACCCCCTGCCCCCGCGGCTGATCCTGGCCCACCTGGGCGCCGGTGCCAGCCTGTGCGCGGTGCGCGACGGCCGCTCCCAGGCCACCACCATGGGCCTCACCCCACTGGACGGCGTGCCCATGGCCACCCGCCCCGGACATCTCGACCCCGGTGCCGTGCCCTTCCTGCTGCGCCAAGGGCTCGACCTCGAGGCGGTGGAACGACTGCTCTACCACCACAGCGGCTGGCTGGGGGTCTCCGGCATCTCCAGCGACATGCGCCGGCTCCTGAGCAGTGACGACCCCCGCGCCGCCGAGGCGGTGACTCTGTTCTGCTACCGGGTGGTGCGCGAAATCGGCAGCCTCGCCGCCGCCCTGGGCGGGGTGGATGCCCTGGTATTCAGCGGCGGGGTGGGCGAGAACGCCGCCACCGTCCGCGCCCGCATCCTCGACGGCTGCCGCTGGCTGGGATTCCAGCTCGACCCCGATGCCAATGCCCGCCACGGCCCCCGCATCACTGGAGAAGGCCTGCCCGCCTGGGTGATCCCCAGCGACGAAGAGACCCTCATCGCCCGCGAAACCCAACGCCTGTTACTTCAAGGAGGAACCCCGTCATGAGCGACTCGCTGACTCCCGAACAACTCGACACCCTCGACGCCTGGTGGCGCGCCGCCAACTACCTCAGCGTCGGCCAGATCTACCTGCGCGCCAACCCCCTGTTGCGCGAGCCCCTGCGTCTGGAACACATCAAGCCCCGGCTGCTGGGCCACTTCGGCACCACCCCCGGGCTCAACCTGATCTACGTCCACCTCAACCGCCTCATCCGTGAGCGCGACCTCGACGTCCTCTACGTCACCGGTCCCGGCCACGGCGCCCCCGCCCTATTGGCCAATACCTGGCTGGAGGGCAGCTACAGCGAGTTCTACCCCAATGTCCCCCGTGACGAGACCGGCATGGCGCGGCTGTTCCGGCAATTCTCCTGGCCCCACGGCGTCCCCTCCCACACCGCCCCCGAGACCCCGGGCTCCATCAACGAAGGCGGTGAACTGGGTTACTCGCTCGCCCACGCCTTCGGCGCCGCCTTCGACAACCCCGAGCTCATCGTCGCCTGCGTGGTGGGCGACGGCGAGGCCGAGACCGGCCCCCTGGCCACCGCCTGGCACGCCAACAAATTCCTCAACCCCGCCCGTGACGGCGCCGTGCTCCCCATCCTCCACCTCAACGGCTACAAGATCGCCAACCCCACCCTCCTGGCCCGCATCCCCGAGGACGAACTGCTGGCGCTGTTCCGCGGCTACGGCTACCGGCCCTACGTGGTGGCCGGCGACCAGCCCGAGGCCGTGCACCAGGCCATGGCCGCCACCCTGGAGCGGGCCATCGACGAGATCCATGCCATCTGGGAGAGCGCCCGCGAGGGCGGCCAGCTCCACCGCCCCCAGTGGCCGCTGATCATCCTCAAGACCCCCAAGGGCTGGACCGCCCCCAAAGAAGTGGACGGTCTCAAGATCGAGGGCTACTGGCGCGCCCACCAAGTCCCCTTCGCCGGCTTCCGTGAGCACCCCGAACACCTGAAAATCCTCGAAGACTGGCTGCGCAGCTACCGCCCCGAGGAACTGTTCGACGACCAGGGACGGCCCCGGGACTACGTGGACCGTCTGGCCCCCCAAGGCCCGCGGCGGATGGGCGCCAACCCCCACGCCAACGGCGGCCTGCTGCTGCGCGAGCTGCGCCTGCCCGAGGTCAAGGACCATGCCGTCCACGTGCCTCGCCCCGGCGCGGTGGACGGCCAGGCCACCCGAGTGTTGGGGGAATATCTGCGCGAGGTGATGCGCCTCAATCTGGAACGTGGCAATTTCCGTGTCTTCGGCCCCGACGAGACCGCCTCCAACCGCCTCTCCGCCCTATTCGAGGTCACCGACCGGGCCTGGATGGCCGAACGCTTCGATTACGACGACCACCTCGCCCCCGACGGCCGGGTGATGGAGATCCTCTCCGAGCACACCTGCCAAGGCTGGCTGGAGGGCTACCTGCTCACCGGCCGCCACGGGTTCTTCTCCTGTTACGAGGCCTTCATCCACATCGTCGATTCCATGTTCAACCAGCACGCCAAGTGGCTGAAGGTCTCCCGCGAGGTGCCCTGGCGGGCCCCCATCGCCTCACTCAACATCCTGCTCACCTCCCATGTCTGGCGCCAGGACCACAACGGCTTCTCCCACCAGGACCCCGGCTTTCTCGACGTGGTGGTCAACAAAAAGGCCGACATCGTCCGGGTCTACCTGCCCCCCGACGCCAATACCCTGCTGTGGGTGGCCGAGAAGTGCCTCAACTCCCGGGACCTGG
>JALSHN010000179.1 GCA_026982215.1 Gammaproteobacteria bacterium | reverse complement strand
GACCCCGGCGCCCAGTTCCAGCCGCGGGCCGACTACCTTGCCGACGATCATCCCGTCGGCGTGGCCTATCCCTCGGGTGAGTTGTTGGCCACCGCCGATTACAACGAACCGACGGTGAAACAGGCGCGGATCGCCTTTTTCGATCGCGACGGCGACGGCCATGCCGATCCCGACGAAGTACGCCTTTACAACTCTGGCGAGGGTTACGAAGTGGAGTGCGCCTCCTGTCACGACCCCCACGGGGTGCGGGTGAAGCCGGGGAGCAACCAGATCGTCCCCAGCTTCCTGCGCATCGGTCGCCTCACCAGCGATTTCGAGGGGGGCACCTCGCTGGAGAACAACAGCATCTCCATCACCATCAGCGGCAATGCCGGCAGCGAGCTGTGTCTCACCTGCCACGTGAAATGAGAAGGGGGGCGTAGAGCCCCCCGAACCGACGGTGTTGCCGCCTTCTCCTCAGCCCTCCGCTGCCCGCGTGCCGGGTACGGCACACACCGGACAGCCCGGGTCGCGGCGCAGCTTGAGGGTACGCCACTCCATGGTCAAGGCATCCAGCAGCAACAGCCGGCCATTCAGGTCTTCGCCCATGCCGGTGAGCACCTTGATGGCCTCGGTGGCCTGCATGCAGCCGATGATGCCCACCACCGGCGCCAACACCCCGTTTTGGGTGCAGGTCTCCGCCAATTCCTCGCCCTCCTTGTAGAGGCAGTGATAACACGGCCCCTCCTCGAGATCGGGGCGGAACACGGTGATCTGTCCCTCCATGCGGATCACCGAGCCGGAGACCAGGGGTTTGCCCGCGGCCACACAGGCGCGGTTGATGGCGAAGCGGGTGGCGAAGTTGTCGGTGGTGTCCACCACCACGTCGGCCTGGGCCACCTGTTCGGCCAGTTCGTCCTCGTCGAGCGCGCGGTCGATGGTCTCCACGGTGATGGTGGGATTGAGGGCCAACAGCGTGTCGCGGGCCGAATCCACTTTCTTGCGCCCCAGGTCGGCCTGGCCGTGGAGGATCTGCCGCTGCAGGTTGGTGAGCTCCACGGTGTCGAAGTCCACCAGGGTGATCCGCCCCACACCGCTGCTGGCCAAGTACATGGCCACCGGTGATCCCAGGCCGCCGGCACCGATGACCAGCGCGTGAGCGTTCACCAGCCGCTCCTGTCCCTCGTAGTCCATTTGCGGGAGCATGATGTGGCGGCTGTAACGGCTGAGCAGTTCGTTGTCCATGGTCCTCTCCTTGGGTCTGTGCTCAATCGACCGTGAACACCACGGTCTGGTTCATGGGGGTACGTCCATCATCGGCCCAACCCCCAACTAAATAAAGGCGGTCGTTCACCACCGCCACCCCCATGGCGGCTCGGGGCAGAGGCATGTCGGCCAGGCGGACCCATCTCTGATTGTCCTCGTCCCAGGCGGCGGTGCGGGGGTGGATGTCGTCGGTGCTGTAGCCGCCGAAAGTGAGCAAGGTACCATGGAATATGGCAGTCCCATGGCCGGCCGCTGGCCAGGGCAGACGCAGGGACGAGGGGGACCAAGTGCCGGTCTTGGGGTCCAGCCGTTCCACCAGGTCGAAATTGTCGAAGGCACCGTCCTGGAAGGCCACACCCCCCGAGACCTCCACGGTGCCGTCACGGCAGAAGGCCGAGGCGGCGAAGCGTGGGGTGGGCATGTCCTCCAGGCGTCTCCAGCGGGCGTCCACCTCGCTGGGCGCCAACACCTCGGAAAAGGCGAAGCCCGGGTCGGTCTTGGGGCCACCGAGACAGGCCTCGGGGTGATGGCCGCCAAGAATGTAGAGCCGGTCGTCCACCTGGGCGGCGGCGGGATAGTCATGGGGCTGCAGCAACGGTGGCCCCTCGCGCCAGCGATCCTCCTGCGGGTCATAGATGTCCACCCGCTCCAGGAAACGGAACGTGCCGTTGGCCTGTTTGAAGCCGCCGCCGCAGACCCAGATTTCTCCATCCACGGCGAAGGCCGCTGCCCCGGAACGGGGGAAGGGGAGGGGGTGGCGTTCCTCCCAGCGGTCCAGGGTCGGATCGTAGGCTACCACCGAATCGAGGCTGGCGAAGTCTGGTCCACCGCCCCCGCAGGCAAAAATCAGCCCCTCCAGGCTGCAGGTGGCCGGATGGGAACGGGCCTCCTCCAGCGGAGCGACGAAGTTCCAGCGGCCTTGCTGAAGGGCGGAGATGTTTGTCTTTGTTGTCATGTTTTGTCTCGTTTTTTCAATGTCATAGAAACTTTGTTTTACAAAGTTTCCCCCTTTTGACCGTGCGGACGGCGAACAGGGCACCCATTCCCGGATTCAACAACTGCGGCTGTGGTATATAATTCGGACTAGCGGGTCTGTGTCGCTGCCGTGACGGCCGCTGCGGCCACCCTCAAGGATGACGAGGGGCGGACGCTAAAAAGGTGAACGGTTCCGCGATAATAGCGACAGGTGCAAAATTCGGGCAAGGGAATGACAACAGACAAAACCAAGGAGGTGACGGCACGGGAAGGGAAGCGAGACTCACGTTGGGAGAGAAAAGCAGGGATGTTTTTCTGGGTTTAAAACCAAGAAAAATAGTCAACCAATAGCAGGGAGTGTTAGGCTGAAGCCGTCCCTCTAATAACCAGCCTAAGGTCGGGGGTGTGAAAGTGCTGACAAACGAGAAAGCGAAATTCGATCGCCCGGTTGCTGCACAGGATGGCGGTGACCGGAAGGCCCTGTCCGGTAAGACGCAATATCCGCCCTTGCAGGACAAATTCGGACGTACCTTCGATTACGTCCGTATCGCCATCACCGAGAAGTGCAATCTCCGCTGTACCTATTGCATGCCCGAGGAGGGCGTGGACTTCAAGAACGGCGAGCAGATCCTCACCGCCGAGGAGATCATCCGGGTGGTGGATGTGCTGGCCCGCGCCGGAGTGAAGAAGGTCCGCCTCACCGGGGGTGAGCCGCTGGTGCGCAAGGACATCATGACCATCGTGGAGGGCATCGCCGCCGTCCCCGGTATCCAGTCCATCCATCTCACCACCAACGGCATCATCTTCGGCAAATATGCCGAGCAGTTGCGCCGCGCCGGGCTCACCGGGGTGAACATCAGCCTCGAT
>JALSHN010000178.1 GCA_026982215.1 Gammaproteobacteria bacterium | reverse complement strand
TGGAGAGACAAGATGTTAATGAAAGTGGCCTGTGTCGGTGGGGTGAACGGCCTTGTTGTGAGTGCCTATCCGAGCTTTCCTGAAGCTGATCCCATGATCTTCAAAAACGAAGGCAGGGTGTTCGTTCATCCCTTGAAGAAAAATGACAGAGAAATCAGGATTAGAGAGTTATACAGGCGTTTGAGGGGGAAAGTGGCCGGGTCATTTTGATTCGGGGGTCTTTATCGATCACGTTCCAGCAGCAGGAGAATCCACCCTTTTCGTTTTGGAGCCAAATTTTCCAATCGCCAAATCACCCTTCTTAGCAGATATCCAAAAATATTTTCTTGTTGTTCTTCCGTTTTTTTTCCGCATTTTGGGCAATTCCAGTGGAGTTTGCTCCATGAATTTCCCCATCGGTTGGCAAGTTTATATAAATTATCAGGAGCATAGCCTTTTAGCTCTCCAATCTTTCGTGCTTCTTTGACAGTCCACCCTGGAAACAGGGGTAGCAGATTTTCTTCGTCGAAATAGTGCAAGTGTGCCATGCTGTTCACGATGAAGCCGCAATGAGCGCATTTGTGTAGCTCGTTCCACACCCGCTGTTGGTAAGGTACCGAGACGAATATCCATTTCTTCGATACCCTCGCCAGCTCTTTGACGCCCCTGTCGAGAACTTCATTCGGGAGATGTTCCAAAACCTGGGCACATACGACGAGATCGAAAGTTTCGTCTCCGAAGGGGAGGTGGTCGATGCTGGCATATGTCAGGTGTATGTTTTTTTTGTTTTTCCGTTGATTTTCTAGCTTTCTCAGATCTATTCCGTATACTTCTTGGTATCTCTCGGCGAGCAGCCGGGTCATGCGCAGATCATTGAATCCTATTTCCAGGATTTTTCCTGTTGTCGGCGGCAGGGTTTTGAATGTTTCTGAGAACCTGAATTTTTCTATGGAAAAGTCGTCGTGTTCTATGGAGGGGGTGTTTTTTGTGGGCTTTGATTCGGCTTCCATGGTGACTTCGATTCCGTACAGGGGGTGTGTGTTTTTGGTGTTGGCTTGAAAGGGAGGAAGTAAAGGATATTCTGCCGCTTCTCCGTTGTTTTACGCGACTTGCACCGTGTCGGTCAAATCCCGCTTTCTCGAATGCCGTCGAGTACGTATTGTACCGCCAGGGCGGCGAGGATGATGCCGAGGACGCGGGAGACGACGTTGCTGCCGGTCTCGCCGATGAGACGGACGATGCCTTGGGCGGTGAGTAGGCTGGCCAGGGTGAGGACGAGCACCAGCAACAAGACGGCGAGGATTTCCAGGGTGGGGGTATGGCGTTCGCCGCTCACCAGCAGCAGGGTGGTGAGGGTGCCGGGGCCGGCGATGAGGGGGATGGCGAGTGGGAAGACGGAGATGTCGAGGCGGTGGGCGGCCTCGGCCCGTTCTCGCGGGGTGGTGGAGCGCAGGCCCGATTGGCGGGCGAAGATCATGTCGATGGCCAGGAGGAACAGCAGGATGCCGCCGGCGATGCGGAAGGCGGGCATCCCCACGCCGAGGGCCTCGAGCAGGTGGGGACCGGTGAACAGGAAGCCCACCAGCACGGCGGTGGCCACGGCGACGCCTTTGAGGGCGATGTGGCGGCGTTGTTCGGCGGGCAGCTCGTGGGTGAGGGCGATGAACAGCGGGGCCAGGCTGATGGGGTCCACCACCACCAGAAACATCACCAGGAGATTGAGGAACTCACCGTTCATGGGTTCTGGCTCAGTCGTTCGACCAGCCCGCGGACCAGGTCGCTGAAGTACTCTCCGGCCCAGGGGCCGTAGAAATTGGCTTCACGGGTGGTGTAGTGGGGGGTGGCATAGCGGTCGCGGGGCATCAGGTAGCCGAGGTAGTCGCCGTTGAAACCGGTGATCCATAGGCGGCGGTGGTGGGTGTCTCCCCAGCGTATCAGTTCGTCGGCCAGTTCGGTGGAGAAGTCCGCCGGGATGCCGATGAGGTAGAGCGGGCCGATGCGCAGGCCGTCGAGAGGGGCGGTATCGCTGGGATGGAACAGTGCACGCACCAGCCAGGGGTTGAGGCGTGTGTGTTCGCCGATGTGGTAGCTGGGGGGGGGGAGTTCCACGGTGAGACGGGCACGGCTCATGCCGGTGCTCCGGGCTGTCCACTGTACTTCGTCTTTTGGTGTCGCCGCCTCTGTTTTCCGTTGTATCGCTTCGCTCCATGTTTGGGCCAGGCGTTGGCGGGCGCGGTCTTGCTGAGGGGGTTTGCTGCCGCTGGCCAGTCCTGGCACGCTGCCGCCCACGGCGCCGGCGGCGTAGAGCCCGATGCCGCCTTGTCGTCGTTCCAGCCGTTGGATCAGCAGGCTGGGGAAGTCCCCTGAGGCCAAGCGGTTGTGTTTACCCAGCACGGTGGGGTGGAGGTCGGTGGTGAGCAGGAAGGCCAGGCGCTGACCGTCACGGAAGGCCTCCAGCAGGTGGATGATGGGGCGAAAGCGGGGCTGGGGCAGGCGGTAATTGAACAGCCCGGCGGCCTGGCCTTCGAGGTGCAGCCGGGAGTAGCGCAGGCGTGCCGGTTGGAGTCGGCGGCGGCTTTCCCGGATGGTTTCCGCCATGGTGTGGACCAGCCGTTGGAAGTATTCGCGGTGAAACGCGCCCAGGTTGGTGCGGCTGATGAGGCCATCATCGTAGCCGCCGGGGCCGGAGTGGGTGTGGGAGGCGGTGAAGTAGAGGGATTCGCTGTTCAGGCCGGTGGCGTTTTCCACCGCGCGTACCAGTTTGGGCAGGGGCAGGAGATAGTCGCCACCGATGACGGTGACGCGCATCTCGCCGGCGGCGAAGGTGATGGCGGTGGTGTAGAGGGGTTCGAGGGCGCCGGTGTTTTCCTTGGGGCGCCGCGCGCCGTATCCAGCCAGGGGAACGCCGGGAGGCGGAGTGATTTCGTGGCGGGCCACGCCCACCTGGATCGGGCCGTGGTCGCCGTGGACGGTGAGTCGTTCCAGACGCTGGAAGGTGCTTCGGGCCCAGGGGGTGTCGGGATAGGGCTCGTGCGGCAGTGGCCACGGTCCCACCACGGCGACCATCAGGGTGAGCGAGGCGAGCAGCCACCAGGGCCAGCGGCGGGTCACCCTGAT
>JALSHN010000177.1 GCA_026982215.1 Gammaproteobacteria bacterium | reverse complement strand
TCGAATCATCCACGCAATCACCTACGTCCATGAGCTCTATCACCGCCTGATCCTGGTGGTGGGCCCGGCCGGAAGCGGGAAGACGACCGCGTTGCAGGAGGTGTCGGCAAGGGCCTCCGCACCGCTCGTCAACGTCAATCTCGAGCTGTCTCGCCGGATGCTGGACCTGACCGAACGCCAACGGGCTCTGCAGCTACCGCGGCTCTTGGGCGAAATCGTGCCTGCCGCGCCGGACGCGGCGCAGGCAGGGCGGATCGCCGGCAAGTTCAAGGTGGTTCGCACCGAGATCGGGGCCACCACTATGTCGCTGCGGGACATCCTCGTCGACGAGGGAATGCTCAAGAAGACCGACGACTTCGACGCGCTCATTGAGAAGTGCGCCGAGAGCCTCGATGCCTCCCAGCTCGACCGCTACTACTACGAGGCCCTGAAACGGGTCATGGAGTGCACCGACCAGACCTACGTCACCGGCTACAAGATCTGGCAGCACGAGCTGGAATGGCTGGAGCACAAGGCGGCCAGACAGGGATATCTCTTCTTCGGCGCTCCCAACGAGCGCTCGACCGCTGTGCCGCCCCGTGATTTCTACCTCTATTTCATCCAACCCTTCAATCCGCCGCACTTCAAGGACGAGAAGAAGGCCGATGAAGTGTTCCTTCGCCTGACCCACACGGACCTGCCTGCGCCGCAAAGTGGAGCGGCGCGGCAGGTAGGCGAAGAGTTTCGAATCGCGCTGACGAACCACCCAGCAAAGGAAGCAGCATGAAAACAAACAAAGAAAACGGCGCCAACCTGGGCTTCGAGAACAAACTCTGGGAAATGGCCGACAAGCTGCGCGGCCACATGGATGCTTCGGAATACAAGCACGTGGTCCTGGGGCTGATCTTCCTCAAGTACATCTCCGATGCCTTTCAAGCAAAATACGAGGAGCTCAAGGCCAAGCAGGAGACCGAATACACCGACCCGGAAGACCGCGACGAGTACCTCGCCGCCAACATCTTCTGGGTACCGCCCGAAGCCCGCTGGGAGAACATCCAGGCCGCTGCGCCCCAGCCCACCATCGGCCGGGTGATCGACGAGGCCATGGCCGCCATCGAGCGGGAGAACCCCAGCCTGAAGGGCGTGCTGCCCAAGGACTACTCGCGTCCCACGCTGGACAAGACCCGCCTCGGCGAGCTGGTCAAACTGGTGGGCGACATCGACCTCAAGGCCAGTGAATCCGGCGTCAAGGATCCGCTGGGCCGGGTGTATGAATACTTCCTCGGTCGGTTCGCCGCGGCCGAAGGCAAGGGCGGCGGCGAGTTCTATACGCCCCAATGTGTGGTGCAGTTGCTCGTCGAGATGATCGAACCCTACAAGGGCCGGGTATACGATCCCTGCTGCGGCTCGGGTGGCATGTTCGTACAGTCCGAAAAGTTCGTCGAAGAGCACGGCGGGAAACTCGGCGACATTGCCATCTACGGCCAGGAGTCCAACCCCACCACCTGGCGCCTGGCGAAAATGAACCTGGCCATCCGTCGCATCGATGCCGACCTTGGTCCCCACCATGCCGACACCTTCCACAACGACCTGCACAAGGACCTGAGGGCCGACTACATCCTGGCCAATCCGCCGTTCAACATGAGCGATTGGGGCGGCGAGCGGCTCACCGACGATCCACGCTGGAAGTACGGCGTGCCGCCCGCGGGCAACGCCAACTACGCCTGGATCCAGCACTTCATCTATCATCTCGCCCCGAACGGCATCGCCGGCTTCGTGATGGCCAACGGCTCCCTCTCCACCTCCACCAGAGTCGAACTCGCCATCCGCAAGGGCATCATCGAGGATGATCTGGTGGACTGCATCGTGGCGCTGCCGGGGCAGCTCTTCTACACTACGCAAATACCTGTCTCTCTGTGGTTCATCACCCGCAACAAGAAGGCCGACCCCCGGCGCGGCTTCCGCGACCGCAGCGGCGAGACGCTTTTCATCGACGCCCGGCGCATGGGCCGACTGGTGGACCGCGTGCATCGCGAGCTTACGCCCGACGAGATCCAGCAGATCGCCGACGTCTACCACGCCTGGCGTTCGGTAGGGGCGGATGGCCATCCGCCCTACGAGGACAAGCCCGGCTGGTGGAAGTCCGCCACCATCGAGGAGATCCGCAGACATGGCTACGTGCTCACCCCGGGCCGCTACGTGGGCGTTGAGGAGCAAGAAGACGATGGGGTGCCCTTCGAGGAGAAGATGGCCGAACTCACGGCCAGGCTCTACGAGCAGTTCGACGAGGCGCGCAAACTGGAGGCGCAGATCAAGAAAAACCTGGAGGTGCTGGGATATGGGGAGACAATGGACAGCTATTAAACGAAATCAGCATTTCGCTTAATAGTGGAACCCGTTATTTAATGTTTGTTAAACAACAGAGACTTGAAAGATGAAACGTGGAAAAACAGGACGATACCAAATCACCTCTATTGGTGGAGAAAAGGTTCGGGCTTTCATCCCCGATCCGTTCCGCCTCTGGACTGGGTGTTCGCCTACAACCAATACTTGGCCATCCTGAACGAAGGAACCGAGCTACTATGAGAAGACGCATGCAAAAAAAGAGGTACTGGGATATGGGGGATGAGTGGCAATACATACCCTTCACAGAGGCAGTGTGGGTTAACCCCAAGGTCACCCTCAAACGTGGTGAAACATATCCATTCGTGGATATGCAATCACTCAATCCTTCCAAACCGACTGTTACCCCTTCCAGAGTGCGTGAGTTCACAGGTGGAGGGTCCAAATTTGAGCCTTACGATACTTTGATGGCAAGAATCACCCCCTGCCTCGAGAATGGGAAGATCGCCCGGTATGTTCCCGATGACGAACACCCCGGACCGGCATTTGGCTCCACAGAATTTATTGTTATTCGTGGCAGAGAAGGCGTAACAGACAATGATTTTGCATTCTATTTGACACGATGGACTGAATTCAGGTCATTCGCCATAGCCCAAATGTCGGGAAGTTCGGGTAGACAACGGGTTCCTGCTGAGTCACTTTCTGGCTTTGAGGTGCCAGTTCCTCCCCTCCCCGAACAACGCGCCATTGCCCACATTCTCGGCACGCTGGACGACAAGATC
>JALSHN010000176.1 GCA_026982215.1 Gammaproteobacteria bacterium | reverse complement strand
ACCAAGGCATCCGCCCCGCCCCCGGCTACCCCGCCTGCCCCGACCACACCGAAAAGGGCCGCCTGTGGGATCTCCTGGAGGTGGAACGACGCATCGGCCTGCGACTCACCGAGAGCTACGCCATGACCCCCACCGCCGCGGTGAGCGGCTTCTACTTCGCCCACCCCCGCTCGGAATACTTCGTCCTCGGCCCCATCGACCGCGACCAAGTGGCCGACTACGCCCGCCGCAAGGGCATGAGCGTGGCCGAGGTGGAACGCTGGCTGGCCCCCAACCTGGGCTACACCCCCGAGACAAACAACGATTGAGGACAAGAAAAAACGGCCGTGAAACCCGGTTTCACGGCCGTTTCAACGTCGGGAAATCAGCCCCAGATCAAAAGGGGAACTTCCACCCCAGCTGCAGGGCATAGAGCCCGATACGCTCGTTGTCCAACAGGCGGGCGTACTCCACCATGAAGCTACCGCGACGATCGATGATCCACTCACCGCCGAGGCCGAAGGACAACCCGGCCTCCACCCGCTCACTGATCACCCCGGCCACATCCTCCTCGATCAAGGCACGGGTGTAGCCCACCATGCTGCGCAGGCGCGCCTGGTCGGCCACCGGCAACTCCCCGATGGCGTACACCCCATAGTGGTAAGGCAGGAACAGCGTCCAGCGGGCGCCGTCGTTACGCACCACCGTATCCCCGCCCAGACCGGCGCCGAAACGCCCCTCCAGCGCCAACCCCCACTGGGGGAACGGCAACCCCAGGCGCATCTGCACCGTGCGCGGCGCGGCATCGGAGGTGGCCGGGATGCGGGCGGTGAAGAAACTCAGATCCAGGCCCGTGTACGGCGCGGCCCCGGCAGGCATCGCCCCCAGCACCCACAGCCACGACACCAACAGGCCCAACAAACCACGGCGACGACTCACGGAACCTCCTCGCTCAAGGTGGATCGAGCCCCGAGTATACCGGCCCCAGCTACAACGGCTCCACCTCGATGCCATCCCCCGGCGCCTCACGGCACAACCCCTTGAGCACCAGGTCGGTGAAACTGACGATCCCCACCACCGCATCCCCCTCCACCACCGGCGCGCGGGAGACGTTGAAGCGATTGAACAAGCGGGCACAATAACGGATGTCCATGTCTGGACGCACACTCAACACCGGCTTGGCCATCACCTCATAGACATTGACCCGATCCGGCGACAGATCCCGCGCCAGCACCGTGCGGGCGATGTCGGAGAGCAGCAACATCCCCCACTCGTCGTGCTCGTGGCGCTTACGCACGATCAGGCACTTGGTTTCATGGTGTTTCATGGTCGCCAACGCCTGGGTGATGGTATTGAGCCCGTCCACCACGTCGAACTCGGTCTTCATCACCTCGCGCACGAAGATGCGCTTGCGATCACTCATAGCTCGTCCTCCACCCGTCGGGTGAGTTCCTGGACCTGGTGAGACACCCCCACCGCATCCTCCACATTGATCTGAAAGGCGATACCGGCCCCGTGCTCGCGGTCCAGCTCGCCCACCTCGTTGATCCGTTCCAGGATCCGCCGCGCCAGATGCTCCTCCACCAGAAACATCAACATGTCCCGCTGCGTCTCCAGAGAGAGCCCGAAAAAGGTACGCGCCGGCTCCAGACCCTCCCCCCGGGCCTGATTGATGATGGTGGCCCCCGTGGCCCCCGCCTCACGGGCGGCCTGGAGGACCGCATCGGTCTTGCTGTCCTCCACCAAGGCGATGATCAACTTGAAATGCATGGCTCACATCCTCGATCGGCGATTACGACGGCTGCGCCAGGCAGAGCGCTGCGCCTAGCCCATCACCGTCATCATAGGGAACAGACCGGCAAAGGCAATGCGTCCCAAGCTGTCCACCAACGGGGCACCCCCAGCATTCAGCGAATATTCAGGAGGATTGACGTAACCGCGGGATTTGGTGTGGAATAAGGCGCGCGACAAATGACGGCCTCCGGCCAGTAAAACAACGACGAGGGGGGATTGCATGTCTTTGAAACACACCATCGGAGCGGCCCTGGCCGCCCTGCTGCTGATCGCCGGCGCTGCGCATGCCGGCGCCCTCAACCTCAAAGACCCGATGTGGTTCGGCAGCTTCCCGCAGGACAAGATCGACCTCAAAAAGATCCAGAAGGCCGTCCAACAGGCCCTCACCGGCCCGATAGACGCCGAATATCAATGCGGCGAAGTGGTGCTGGACTGCGTCGCCCGTGCGGTCCGCGAATGGGAATACAAGGGGGAGAAGTACCGGGAGATCGTGGTCAACGTGCACACCGTCGGGCACGTCTCGAACACAGTGCGCACTCAAGGCGGCAAATGGCCCAAAGTGGTCATCAAATAACGACAACAAGACCCGATCTCTCCAACCCCGGCTCCGGCCGGGGTTTTTTATGCCCCCACGCCGACAGCACCCCCCATGGAGTCAAGCCAAAGTGAGACGCCGGGAGCGCAAACGACGAGTCTTCTCCACCAGACGATGGATGGAACGCAGATTGTTGTAACGCGGGACGAGATGGAGAGGCACCCAACGCACCTCGAATGACTCGTCATTGCCGGGGATGGGCAGGCGGTCGTCGATCTCCACCAGGAAACGGATGTCGTAATGGACATGGCGCGGCTCATGGACATTGGCAGGGACCACGTGCACATCCACGTCGAAGATGTCTTCGCTCAACAAGCGGATACACTCCGGCGCCAGCCCGGTCTCCTCCGAGGTCTCTTTACGCAACACGTTGAACACATCCGGATCGCCATCGGCATGCCCCCCCGGCTGCAACCACATATTCAACTTTCTGTGGTGCATGAGGAGGACGTGATCCCTGGCCGGGTTGACCACCCAGGCGGAAACGGAGATATGACCACAGGCCAATTGGCGGTCGAAACAATCCGCATGAGCCGCGACGAAGCGACGGGTACGCTCCACCATGGCCGCCTCCTCCAGAAAAGGGGTCTTGTAACGGGCCAAGGCCTCGAGCAACTGCCGACGGTGCACGACTCAGACCCCGCTGAGCCGTTCGATGGCCGACAAGGCAGCCGCAGCGGCGGTATCGATGTCCGCCTCTCTGCCGGCCAGGGTCAAACGACCGAAGGCCCCCACGGCACGGGCATCCACCAAGGTGATGT
>JALSHN010000175.1 GCA_026982215.1 Gammaproteobacteria bacterium | reverse complement strand
ATCGGCGAGCAGGATCAGCAGGGTGCCGAGGAGTGCGGCGGTGGCCAGGGCGCGCAGCAGGACGGCGTGGGCCTCGGGGCCGTCACGGCGGCCCAGGGCCTGGGCCGCCAGGGCGGTGGTGCCCATACGCAGGAAGCCGAAGCCCCAGTAGAGGACGCTGAACACCACCCCGGCCAGGGCGACGCCGCCGAGCAGCGCCGGGTCGGGCAGGTGGCCGAGGACGGCGGTGTCCACCAGCCCCACCAGGGGGACGGAGAGGTTGGCCAGGGTGAGGGGCCAGGCCAGGTGCCACAGCCGCCGCCCGGGGGTGGCAGCCGTGGTCATGGGCGAGGGTCAGTCACTCCGGGAGGCATGGAAGCGGGCGGCCAGGGCACGGCGACGTTCGTAGGCCTCACGGGCGATGGCCACGTCTTCGAGGAAATAGGGCAGCTCGTCCAGCTTGAGGGCCTGGGGGCCGTCCACCAGGGCCTTGGGAGGGTCGGGGTGGAAGTCCACCAGGATCATGTTGGCCCCGGCGATCACCCCTTGGGCGGTGACGTGGAAGATGTCCAGCAGTTTGTCGGGGGCGGCCTCTCGGGAGCCCACCGAGTGGGAGGGGTCGATGCACACCGGCAGGCGGGTGAGGCGTTTGACCACCGGGACGTGGGCGAAGTCGACGAAGTTGCGGTGGGGGTCGCCCATGTTGGTCTTCATGCCCCGCAGGGCAAAGACGATCTTGCGGTTGCCCTCGGAGGCCAGGTATTCGGCGGCGTTGAGGGATTCCTCCAGGGTGATGCCGAAGCCGCGCTTGAGTAGCACCGGGAATTCTTGCTGGCGGCCCACCGCCTTGAGGAGTTCGAAGTTCTGGGTGTTGCGGGTGCCGATCTGCAGCATCACTCCGGTGGGGTTGCCGGTGGCCTCCAGGGCCTCGCGGATCTCGTCCACGTGGCTCTCGTGGGTGACCTCCATGGCGATGACGCGGATGCCGTATTTGCCGGCCAGTTCGAACACCCAGGGCAGGCAGCGCTTGCCGTGGCCCTGGAAGGCGTAGGGGTTGGTGCGTGGCTTGTAGGCCCCCATGCGGGTGCAGACTTGGCCGTGTTCCTGCAGGGCCTTCATCATCCGTTCCACGTGTTCGGGGGTGTCCACTGCGCACAGGCCGGCGAAGACGTTGAGGTTGTCCTGGCTGAAGGTGACGCCGTTGTAGTGGAATTCGCTGGGGCGGTCGTCGTTCTTGTGCCGACCGATGACGCGGTATTCCCGTGACACGCGCACCACGCGTTCAACGCCCGGCAGGCTCTTCATGTCCTCCAGGGAGAGGTTGGCGGTCTCGCCGATGAGGTAGATCTCGGTGAGGGTCTGCTGCGCCCCTTGTTCTTCGTGGACCCGTACCTGGACGTTGTTCAGGTTGGCGAGGTGTTCCATCAGTTGCTGGAATTCGGGGCTCTTACGGGTGAGATCGGGTGAGAGGATGAGAATCATGGTGGTTTTACCTGGGTTTATCCGTTGGTTGAGGTGTCGATGAAACGGCGTTTGAGGTCGTCATAGGCGTCGATGCGCCGATCGCGCAGGAAGGGCCAGACCCGGCGTACTGCCTCGCTGCGCGCGAGGTCCACCGCGGTGACGAAGATGTCTTCCCCTTCGCCCGCGCGGGCCAGCATCTCGCCTTGAGGGCCGCAGACGAAGCTGTGGCCCCAGAAGATCTGCCCGGGGCCGCCGGCAGGGTCGGGCTCGTGGCCGACGCGGTTGCAGGCGGCCAGGGGGAGGCCGTTGGCGATGGCGTGGCCGCGCTGGACGGTGGTCCAGGCCTCCAGTTGCCGGGCCCGTTCGTCCTCGGCGTCGTTGGGGTCCCAGCCGATGGCGGTGGGGTAGAGCAGCAGTTCGGCCCCGGCCAGGGCCATCAGCCGGGCGGCCTCGGGAAACCATTGGTCCCAGCAGACCAGCACGCCGAGGCGTCCCACCCGGGTGTCGATGGGGCGAAAGCCGAGGTCGCCGGGGGTGAAATAGTATTTTTCGTAGTAGCCGGGGTCGTCGGGGATGTGCATCTTGCGGTAGCGCCCGGCCAGGCGGCCGTCGGCGTCCAGGACCACGGCGGTGTTGTGATAGAGCCCGGGGGCGCGGCGCTCGAACAGCGAGGCGACGATCACCGTGCCGGTCTCCCGGGCCAGGTGGCCGAGGCGCTCGCTGCTGGGGCCGGGGATGGGTTCGGCCCGATCGAACAGGCCCGGGTCCTCGTTTTGGCAGAAATAGGGGCCGTTGTGCAGCTCGGGGAGCAGGATCAGCTCGGCGCCGGCCTCGGCGGCCTCGCGCACGGCCCGATCGATGGCGGCGAGGTTGTCCTCGGCCGAGGCATGGCAATGGCGCTGGATCAGGGCCAGGTTCACTCGGCGGGGCATGGGGGCAGGGTCCCTCTCGCTAGTTGCATGGTGAGGCAATGAAGGCTGCCATTCTGCCGGATCAGGGTGGCACTGGGAATGCCGGCCACCGCCCGCCCGGGGAAGGCGGTGGCGATGCGTTCCAGGGCCAGGATGTCGCGTTCCCGGTCACCGTATTGGGGGACCAGTACCACCTCGGGCAGCAGCAGGAAGTTGGCGTAGTTGGCGGGCAGCGGCCGGCCGGCGTCGTGCATCGGGTGGGGCAGGGGGAGGGGGATGAGGCGGTAGGCGCCGCCGTCGGGACGGCTGAGGCGGCGCAGGGCGCGCTCCAGTTCGGCCAAAGTTGCCCGGTCGGGGTGACGGGGGTCGTCCACGCTGCTGTGGAGCAGGGTGGTGGGGTCGGCGAAGCGGGCCAGGGTGTCGATGTGGCCGTCGGTGTCGTCGCCCTGCAAAGGGGGGATCTCCAGCCAGTGGATCCGTTGGGCCCCGAAGATGGGGGGCAAGCGCGCCTCGGCCTCCTCCCGGGTCAGCCCGGGGTTGCGGCGGGAGTCGAGGATGCAGGGGGCGTTGAGCAGCAGGGTTCCCTGACCATCACTCTCCACCGCACCGCCCTCCAGGACCCAGTCGTGGCGTTCCAGTTCGAGGCCAGCGGCGAAGGCGCCCATTTCATACAGGCTGCGGCTGACGGCGTCGTCGGTTCGGGCGGGGTATTTGCCTCCCCAGCCGTCGAAGCGGAAGTCCACCAGCAGGGGGCGGCCATCCCGGTAGACGCTGAGGGGGCCG
>JALSHN010000174.1 GCA_026982215.1 Gammaproteobacteria bacterium | reverse complement strand
GCCTCGGCTTGCAGGTCAAGAGTCGGAAAAGGCGCCGTAATATACTTTAAAACGCCATTCAACAGAACGCAGCCAGTCTCCCATGAGCAAACCCTTCCGCCTCAAGGCCCCCTACCCCCCCGCCGGTGATCAGCCCCAGGCCATCGAGGCCCTCTGCCATGGTCTGGAGGCCGGCGAGGCCTTCCAGACCCTGCTGGGCGTCACCGGTTCGGGCAAGACCTTCACCATGGCCAACGTCATCCAGCGCCTCCAGCGCCCCACGCTGATCATCGCCCCCAACAAGACCCTGGCCGCCCAGCTCTATGGCGAGATGAAGGCATTCTTCCCCGAGAATGCGGTGGAATACTTCGTCTCCTACTACGACTACTACCAGCCCGAGGCCTATGTCCCCGCCTCCGATACCTACATCGAGAAAGACGCCTCGGTGAACGAACACATCGAACAGATGCGCCTCTCCGCCACCAAGGCCATCCTCGAACGGCGCGACGTGATCATCGTCGCCACCGTCTCCTGCATCTACGGCCTGGGCGACCCCCAGTCCTACCTCGCCATGATGCTCCACCTGGTGCGCGGCGACCTCATCGATCAGCGCGAGATCCTCCGCCGCCTGGCCGAACTGCAATACACCCGCAACGAGGTCGCCTTCCAGCGTGGCACCTTCCGCGTCCACGGTGAGGTCATCGACATCTTCCCCGCCGAATCCGAGAAAGAAGCGGTGCGCATCGAGCTGTTCGACGACGAGATCGACAATATCAGTTGGTTCGACCCCCTCACCGGCGAGGTCCTGCGCCGGGTCCCCCGGGTCACCATCTATCCCAAGACCCATTACGTCACCCCCCGCCAGACCATCCTCACCGCCATCGACCAGATCAAGGAAGAACTCGCCGAACGGCTGGCCCAACTGCGTGACGCCGGCAAGCTAGTGGAGGCCCAACGGCTGGAACAGCGCACCCTCCTGGACCTGGAGATGATGCAGGAACTGGGCTACTGCAACGGCATCGAGAACTACTCCCGCTACCTCTCCGGGCGCAAGGCGGGGGAACCGCCCCCCACCCTGATGGACTACCTACCCGACGACGCCCTGCTCATCATCGACGAATCCCACGTCACCATCCCCCAGATCGGCGGCATGTACCGCGGCGACCGCTCGCGCAAGGAAAACCTGGTGGAATACGGCTTCCGCCTGCCCTCGGCGCTGGACAACCGCCCGCTGCGCTTCGACGAATTCGAGCGCCTCATGCCACAGACGATCTTCGTCTCCGCCACCCCCGGCCCCTACGAACTGGAGCACTCCGGACAGGTGGTGGAACAGGTGGTCCGCCCCACGGGGCTCATCGACCCCGAGATCGAGGTCCGTCCGGTGGCCACCCAGGTGGACGACCTCCTCTCCGAGGTCCGCCTGCGCGTGGAACGTGACGAACGGGTGCTGGTCACCACCCTCACCAAACGCATGGCCGAGGACCTCACCGACTATCTGGAGGAACACGGCGTCCGCGTGCGCTACCTCCACTCCGACATCGACACCGTGGAACGCATGGAGATCATCCGCGACCTGCGGCTGGGCGAGTTCGACGTGCTGGTGGGTATCAACCTGCTGCGCGAGGGCCTGGACATCCCCGAGGTCTCCCTGGTGGCCATCCTCGACGCCGACAAGGAAGGCTTCCTGCGCTCCGAACGCTCCCTGATCCAGACCATCGGCCGCGCCGCCCGCAACCTCCACGGCCGAGTCATCCTATACGCCGACCAGATCACCGACTCCATGCGCCGCGCCATCGACGAGACCGAACGCCGCCGCGCCAGACAGATCGCCCACAACCGGGCCCACGGCATCACCCCCAAGGGCGTGGAGAAGGCCATTCGCGACGTCATGGAAGTGGGCGTCGCCCCCGGCCGATCCCAGATCGCCGACGAGATTGCCGAATACACCCGCCTCACCCCGGCGCAACTGGCCCGCCAGATCAAGACCTTGGAAAAACAGATGTACCAGCACGCCAAGAACCTGGAATTCGAACAAGCCGCGCGCCTGCGTGACCAGATCAAACAACTTCGCGAGCGTGTCTTCAAACAAGCGGTCTGAGAGCAGGCGACGAACGAGCGACGACTTATTGACACACCAATAAAAAGGGAATTTAATACCACTAAAACGACAACCACGTCACAAAACCCAAACCGAAAATCGAGGAGGCCGCCATGTCCATCTCTCGCATTTTCCACTGGGCGGCCACCGCCCTGTTCTTCGCCACCGCCCACGCCGCCCCCACCCCCGATCCCCTCCACCAACTCGCCTTCATCGCCAACCAAGGCCAGGCCCCTGAAGAGATCCTCGCCTACACCCCCACCCAGGCCGGCGTCACCGCCCTCACCCGCGATGGCCGCCTGATCCACGCCATCACTCAGCCCACGGGCCTGATCCGCCTCGAAGAACGCTTCACCGCCCAACCGCTGCGACCCCGCCTGGGCACACCGGCCCCCACCCGGGTCAGTTATTTCTTGGGTAACGATCACAAAAAGTGGCGCCGAGGGCTCCCCAGCCACCAAACCGTGACCGTGGGTGAGATCGCCCCGGGCATCCGGCTCGAACTCATCAGCCGCCCCCGCAACGTGGAAAAGCGTTTTCACCTGGCCCCGGGCGCCGACCTCTCCGCCTTGCACATCCGCATCACTGGCGGCCGCGGCCTGAGTATCGACGCCAACGGGGAACTGGTGATAGACACCCCAACCGGCCCCGTCCGCTTCACCGCCCCCATCGCTTGGCAGCCCCGCGCCGACGGCGGCCGGGACCCCATCCCCGTGGCCTACACCGTGGACGGCGACCGCTACGGCTTTCAGCTTCAGAACTACGACCCCCGCCGCGAGGTGATCATCGACCCCCTGCTGGGTACCGCCCTGCTGCGTGATGCCAACGCCGAAGTCCGCGACATGGCCATCGGCCCCTTCGGCAACGTCTTCATCGTCGGCCACACCATCAGCAGCACCCTGGCGATCCTGGCCTCCGGCACCTACGACACCGGCAACGAGGCCGCCACCACCGGCGAGGCCCCGGCCTACATCGCCAAATTCTCCCGTGACCTGAGCCAACTGCTGGCGCTGACCTTCCTCAACGGAGTCAATACCGACCCCGACCCCTACACCACGCTCACCGGCCTGGTCGTCACCGCTCAAGGCGAGGTCATCGTCGCCGGCTACACCAACGCCAGCGACTTCCCCATGGTCAATAGCACCATCGCACTGACCAACAGCGCGGCCGGCACCGACTTCATCATCGCCCGTCTCGACAACGACCTCGCCCAGCTCCTGTCCAGTGCCTACCTCGCCGGCAGCGGTGACGACGGCAACTCCGTCTATCACGATGACTTCTCGAAGACCGTGGACCTGGCCCTGGCCCCCGACGGCCAGAGCGTCTACCTCGCCGGCACCAGCCTCTCCAGCGACCTGCCCACCAACCAAGGCAGCGGCGGCGACCCCAACGAACCGGCCTACCAGCCGATCGACCCCCACCCCAACACCCCCACATACGTCGGCCTGGATTGCTACCTGGCCCAACTCCCCCTGGACCTCACCGCCGTCAACGCCACCTGGGTGGGCAACAGCCTCCCCGATGCCGACTGGTCCCTGCGTTGCAACCGGGTGGGGACCGACGCCATCGGCTCAGTGTTCGTGGCTGGCACCGGCTTCGGCCAGATCGAGGCCGCGGCCGTGGCCCAAGGCGCCCAGGCCCAACAGAGCACCGACCCCAGCTCCCCTTACTCGGACAATGGCGATGCCCTCATCGCCCGCCTCTCCGCCGACCTGCGCACCCTCCACAACGCCGCCTTCCTCGGCGGTTTCGACGGCGGCTTCGAAGAGAACACCCCGGAAGCCGTATGGGACATGAAAATCGCGGAAAACGGCGAGGTCATCCTCGGCGGCCAAACCGCCAGCCCCAGCTTCCCCACCACCGCCGGCACCCTCAACCCCCAAGTGGCCGGTCTGGGTGACGGCAACCTCACCGTCGGCTTCGTCGCCCGACTGGACAACAGCCTGGTCCCCCAGGCCACCACCCTGATCCACGGCTGCCCGCAAAACACCCAGGGCCAGGCCGACTGTGCCAGTGTCAACCCCATCTCCGGGACGGGGAAAATCATCGCCGTCGAACCCTACAGCTACACCGACAGCAACAACGTCAACCACATCGACATCTACGCCCTCTACCGCCAGGACGAAGGCGCTTTTGGCATCGGTGCCCCCATGGGCTTCACCAACGGCTATTTCAGCCTACCCATTGGCCTTCGAGCCGAACTCGGCCTCCTCAGCCTCCACCGCCTGGACGATGACCTCGGCCTCCGCCTGGCCGCCACCGACCTCAACCCCACGCCCTCCAACGGATCATCGTATGCCCAGCTCGCCCTCTCCCACGGCTTTTTCGACGGCGGCCGGGTCAATCAAAACGACCCCCGGCTCTATTTGACCGTCTCCTGGCGAAACCCAGCCGTCATCCTCCATCCCCAGGGCTACGCTGGACCGACTCATGACGAATTCGGCACCCCCCTCACAGACAAAGGTGTCTACATCGCCGCCTTTGACTTCGACCTCGCCCGTGGCACCTCGCCCAACCTGAGCTTCGTCGATCAGACGACCGACTTCGGCCACATCCCCCTCAACTCCTTCTCTGCCGCCCGCCTGCTCACCCTGAGCAACCAAGGCAGTGACACCCTCACCGTCTACACCGGCTTCTTCGAGACCAACGACGGCACCTGGCACTACGCCTCCAGCGGCGACTGCCCCGCCCCCGCCAGCAACACCACCTTCCCCTTCACCCTGGCCCCCGGGACCCAATGCACCCTCGGGGTGTACCTCGAGCACGACCGCACCACCGGCTACACCTTCTCGGCCCGGCTGCACCTGGTGAGCAACGACCCCAACGGCGCGGTGATCACCAGCCCCACCCTCACCGCCCGCGCCACCCCCCTGTACCTGGACTACACCGGCGCCAACGGCATGGCGGTGGACTACCAGGGCCGGGGGCTGGACTTCGGCGAGCTGACTCCCGGACAAACGGCGAGCCGCACCGTCACCGTCATCGCCGAGGCCGACAACGTCACCATCGACAGCAGCACCTTCAGCGGCGGAGACAGTGGCCAATTCACCCTCGACAGCGATGGCTGCAGCGGCCGCACCCTCGACACCAACGACCGCTGCCAGATCCAGCTCAGCTACACCCCCGCCGCCGACGGTGAACACAGCACCCAGCTCCAACTCAGCCAGGGCAATGCCCTCCTGGTCAGCCTCCGCCTCCATGGCAAGGCCACGAGCAACGCGACGGGTGGATCGGGTGGCAGCGGGGGCGGTGGCACCCCGGGCAACACCACCGGCGGCACGGGATCCGGCAGCAACCCACCCCCCAGCAGTGGAAGCGGCAGCGGCGGCCTGTTCGGCCTCGCCTCCGGAGTACTGGAACTGACCCTGCTCCTCGCCCTCGCCGGCGCCTGGTGGCAAAGAAGAACCTCCTGAGCTCCCGTCAGGATCCAACCCATTCGGCCAATCAAGGAGCCAACACATGCCCCCCCATCTCAAACGCATCCTAGCGGCGATCATCGCCGTTTCATGGGCGATATCACCGGCCCTCACCCATGCCAGCGGCACCTGCAGCCTGGACAAGACCCAAGTCGCTTTGCTCCAGCCCGGAGCACAAGAACAAATCACGGTAAGTTGCACCTGTCCCAACGCCCGGGTGCTGGCCGAACCCACGGGCTTCATCGCCTACTTCGACAGCCAGAACACTTGGTACGATGCCCCCAAGACTTTCACCATCCTCACCCGGGAAATCGGACAAACCACTCTGGCACTCTCCTGGTATTGCGAAGGCTCACAAGAACTCACCCCCACCCTGTACATTGATGTCAACGTTGGCCCTCCCAGCACCGCCACCGATATCTCCAGCGCCAACACCGTCGACAGTTGCGTCGTCGCCGACCCGGTGGACACCTATACGGGCGAACTGATCCAATTCCCCGCCGCCGATCTCGACCTGGGCGGTCCCATGCCGTTACGGTTCTTCCGCTATTACGCCTCCGCCCTCCAAGCAGCCAATATCAGTGGCGTCATGGGAACCAACTGGCGCCACAATTTCGAGTGGCGCCTCGAGGCCAATCCCATCGCTGTGGACATCATCACCTCTCGGGGCCGCCTGATCCGCTTCGTCAAAGAGCAAAACGGTCGGTGGCAACTGGAAGGGCGCCAGGACATTCCTTACCAACTGGTACTCGACGAACTCACCGGTCGTTTCACCCTCCTCGATCCCACCAACGATCACGCCTATCTCTTTGGAACAAACGGCCAGCTTCTCGCCATCGATGACGACCAGGGCAGACAACACACCCTCAGCTACACAGCCGATGGCCAGTTAAGCTCAGTGGAAGATGGACTGGGCCGACGCATCGACTTTATTTACAACACCGCAGGTCAACTGACACTCATCAAGGATGACAACGGACGTGAGGTTACCTTCGGCTACACCGATGGCCGACTCACCCGTATCCGTAACGCCGCCGGCAAAACCACCACCCATACCTACAACGATCAGGGCTTGCTCACGACCACCACCCGCCCCAAAGGCAATACCCTTTCACACCAGCAATGGAACGACGCCGGCCGGGTCGTGCTCCAAACCGACCCCCTGGGCAACACCACCCGTTTCAACTACAACGGCCTCATCACCACAGTGACCGACGCTCTAGGCGAGCGCTTCACCGTCACCCACAACGACCAGGGCGTCCTGGAGCAGATCGAGCGCCGAGACGGCCTTACCCTGACCATCGCCTCTGACGAAAGTCAACGGCGCAGCAGCCTCACCGACACCGCAGGTGGAATCACCCGTTACGAGCATCATCCCGAAAGTGGCAAGCTCAACCGCATCACCCGTCCCGACGACACGGCCACCACCGCCGTCTACACTGTCCGTCCTGCGGCCAGCGGCATCAACCGCTATGATCTCACCGCCATCACCCACCCCGATGGCACGACAGAACGTTTCCGCCGTGACGACAACGGAGCACTTATCGAGTACACGGACCCCAGCGACGCCACATGGACTTTCCGTCATGATACCAACGGCTACCTCCGCGACCTGACCAATCCCCTGGGCGGGCAGATTCTCGCCCGTTACAACCCCGATGGGACCTTGTCCAGTATCCGCGACCCCCACGGCAACACAACCAGCTACCGCTATGATGCCCAACGGCGACTCATCGAGACCACCTTCGCCGATGGCAGCAGCATCATCGCCAACCATGACCCCCTGGACCGTCCCCTTGCCATCACCGACCCCCGCGGTAATACCACCCGCTACACCTGGGACGACAACGGCAACCTCAGCTCGATCACCGATCGCGCTGGCGCCATCACTCGCATCACATATGACGACAAGGACAGACCGACAGCCCTCACCGACGACCTCGGTGGTAGTCACAGAACCCACTACGACGCCCTGAATCGCATCACCGCGCTCACCGATCCCAACGGCAACCGCAGCGAATTCCGCTACGATCAAAACGGCCGCATCATCGCCTTTATCGATCCCAACGGTAACCGCTGGCAATGGGGTTATGACGCCAAAGGCGCCCCCACCACGCTGACCAGCCCTGCCGAACACACCTTCCTCTTCACCACTGACCCCCAGGGGCGCATCACCGAAATCCGCGACCCATTGGGTCACAGTACACGTTACAGCTACGATGCCATGGGCCGTCTCCTCCAGATCACCGACCCCATGGACAAGACCATCCAGCGTCGCCATGACCCCCGAGGGCACCTCAGCGCCATCACCCTCCCCGAAGGGATAAGTGCCACCTATACGCGAGACGCCACAGGCAATGTCACGGAGATCACCGACCCTGGTGGCAACATCTGGAAACGCGACTACGACGAAGGCGGGCGACTCACGCAAACCACCGACCCTCTCGGCCGCAACACGACCCGCGACTACGACCAGCGCAACCGCCTCAGCACTCTCCAATACCCCGAGGGAATGGGAGTTCGCACCGACGGCTACGACGCCAACGGCAATCTCATCCAACGCCAATACAGCGACGGCACCGAGCTTCGCTTCCGTTACGACGCCGAAGACCGCCTCATCGGCGGCAATGGCCTCGAAATGTCGCGCGACAACCTCGGCCGCATCACTGACAGCAACGGCATCGGCATCAGCTACGACCCGGGCGGCCGCATCACCACGATCACCTATGCGGAGGGCAAGACGCTCACCTATCGTTATGATGGCAACGACCGGCCGATTCAAATCAGTGACTGGGGAGGAGGCACCATCACCCTTACCTGGGACAACGAAGGCAGGCTCACCACCATAGAACGCCCCAACGGTATCATCACACGCTATGAATACGACGCCATAGGTCGCATCACCGCAATCAACCATGGTGAATTGGCACATATCCGCCTGCGCCGGAATGCCGCCGGCCACATCACCCAGGCCGAACGCAAACTCCCCGTGGCTGCCTCTGCCATACCTCTGGACAATCTGCGTCACGATTACGACGCCGCTGCCCAAATCAGCAACACCCCCCATCGCTACGATGCCATGGGGCGACGGTTGCAGGACCCCATCGCCACTTACCGCTGGGACCTGGCCTCACGACTCATCGAGACGGACAAGGCCCGCCACGACTACGATGCCTTGGGATACCGCCTGAGCCGTACGATCGCCGGCGAGCGCCGCCAGTACGTCTGGAACCTCGCGCTAAAATTACCCTCGATGACCATCGAGCGGGACGCCGACGGCAATGACCTGCGCTATCACATCTATTTGCCCAATGGCGTGCTGCTCTACAGCATCGATGCCGACTCCAACTCCCGCCGCTTCTATCATTTCGATGAGGCCGGAAACACTCGCTTCGTTACCGACGGTGACGCCGAGGTGATCGCCGCTTATGCTCACAGTCCTTTCGGTGTCCTCCTGAAACAAAATGGCATGCTGGACAACCCGTTCACCTGGCAGGGCCAGTGGGGCATCCATGACGATGGCAACGGCCTCTACTACTTCCGCGCCCGTTACTACGACGCCCGCAGCGGCCGCTTTCTCAGCAAAGACCCCCTTCACCTGAAACTCGCCACGAACCCCGCCTCGCCAAGCACCGAGTCCGACGAGCCCCTGCTTACCCCTCCCGCCTTGAACCCTTACACCTTCGCCAAGCTAAATCCGCTTTCCTTCCACGACCCCAATGGCGAGGAGCCTGTCACCATCGCCATCGTGGCTGGAGGCATCGTGGCGGCGGGAACGGCTTTGTACCGTCTAGGGAAATGGATCGAAGGGGTGTGGGTCGAACAAGAAGTCGTCAGGAAAAACGCCGTGATACTCAAAGATCCAACTCTGCCCAAAAACTACGACAACAAGGTCATGAGCGAAGAAGCCCCGGCTGAATTCGCCAACTTTTGTGCCAGTATCCCCGGAACCACTGCCACCGGCCCCGTCCATGGCGCCCCCGTCGACGACGTCGCCCAATTCGCCACCCAGACCGCCATCAGCGCAACAGGTCTGGACAAACCGCCCGGAAAACGTTCCCGCGGCATCCTATCCACCGCCTTGGACTACTGGTTCGGCTCCTGAAACGAGGAATCCACCATGACCACTCCGAAGCTCCCCGGCATCTCCCCAGTCATTCCCCTCTTTGCTCTATTGATATTGCTGAGCCTGACGGCTGATGTTTACGCAGAGAGCTACCGGTACGACGATGCCGGCCGCCTCATCGCCGTCACCTACGACGATGGCAGCACCATCACCTATCGCTATGATCGCAATGGCAACCGTTTGCAACGGCAAATTACCGCCCCAGCAACGCGCCCAACAAGCGACACCGGCAGTGGCGGCCTGTTCGGCCTCGCCTCCGGAGCGCTGGAACTGACCCTGCTCCTCGCCCTCGCCGGCGCCTGGCGGCGGAGGTGTCAACTATGAACCGGGCCACCGGCCTCGTCGTGGCGGCCGCCCTGTTCCTGGGCGGCTGCTCCGACGGGGGGGAAGACGAGAGCGAGCGCGACGACACCCTCGACACCGGCGCCGCCACCCTCCCCCGCCTCGCCGACATCGGCCTCTACGCCGACACCGCCCCGGTGAATGCCCCCCTGCCCACCAACCCCGAGCTCGACCCCGACTCGGACCGTTACATCGCCAAGATCGCCGAGATCGCCCAAGATCCCCAGTCCCCACCGGTACTGGCCTACGGCCAATACAGCACCACCGTATTCATCGCCGCTGCCGACACCCCGAGAACCGATGTCACCCTCACCTGCGGCGGCGACGATGCCTGGCAGATCGGCGTCACCACCCTCAGCGACGTACCCATCCCCGCCCACGCCATCCCTGCCCAGGACAGCGACGGCGCCGACAACCCCATCCCCCCCACCGGCTGCGGCGACCAAGCCGATCAGGACAATCACCTGGTCATCCTCGACCTGGCCCAGGGCTGCGAATACGACCTCTGGCAGGCCCGGCGGGAAAACGGCCGCTGGCTGGCCAGTTGGGCCAACGCCATCCCCCTGGACTCCGACGGCATCTACCCCACCGGCCTCTCCACCCGCGGTTCCGGTTTCGCCTTCCTGGGCGGAGTGGTCTGGCCCGAGGAACTGATCAATGGTCGAATCGACCACGCCCTGGTGATGAGCTACCCCCTCACCCGCAGCGGCGGCCCCGTCGCCCCGGCCACCGAGAGCGACGGCTGGAGCGATGACCCCGCGGCCCTTCCCGAGGGTGCCTGGCTGCGCCTGGACCCCGCGCTCGACCTCGACACACTCGCACTCACCCCCGTGGAACGCACCCTGGCCCGGGCCATGCAAACCTACGGCATCTACCTGGTGGACGACGGCGGCGGCATCCAGCTCTACGCCATCGACCCCGACAGCGTGCAAGGCAACCCCTACGCCGGCATCCTGAACAGCGACGAAGACTACGAAATCATCGACGGCATCCCCTGGGAGCGCCTCCAAGTCCTCCGTCTCCCGCCCCAGGACCCCGACTTCCGACAAAGACTGGTCGTGGCGGACAACGGCTGCGCCCACTTTCGCTGAGGAGTGAGCAAGGCCCCCGCCGAGGCCCGTCCCCCATGACAACGCACCGATAAAACCATCACCCGCCCGGGTTGCATCGAACCAAAAAGTGAATAAAAATTAGTCTGCCAAAAAAGGATCATCAAAAATATATGTTTGGGAGGTCACCATGAAAACCAAA
The DNA here is from genome assembly GCA_026982215.1 of Gammaproteobacteria bacterium. Taxonomy (GTDB): domain Bacteria; phylum Pseudomonadota; class Gammaproteobacteria; order S012-40; family S012-40; genus S140-43. The sequence goes on along the minus strand of JALSHN010000174.1, from coordinate 8,561 downwards.
CAATTGACCTTCGTCTTGGCATCTGCCCTTCTCTTCGGCGCCCCCCAGGCCCAAGCTTTGCTCATCACCGCCGAGGCAATCACTCAGATCGGCACCGCCCCACCCCTCAGCGACACTGCCAGCGGCAGTGGCAGCCCCCCCGTCGAGGCCACCTCCTACTCCAGCGACGGGATCTTCGACAGCTGGGCCACCACCGCCGGTGACGACACCGGATGGATGTATGCCCAATCAGTGGGAAGCGGCTTCTTTCAGGCCAGCACCACCCTCAAACAATCCGAGACCTTCACCAATACCCTCCCCGTCCCGGCACTTTATACCTTCGATTTCAACATCGCCCCCGGCTCCCTGCTGGTGAACAACTGGGACCCCCTCCTCCCGGGTGAGATCGTCTGGTCCGGCTATTCGGCGAGCATCCTGGTAAACGGCACCGCCCTGTGGACCAGCGCCGCCGAACTCCTGATGGATGACGCCGGCGTCACCTTCAACAGCACGGGCGAGGTGCTGGGCTCCTATACGCCGGGCTCGGTGGAATACAGCTGGTCCGACTACAGCGACACCCTGTTCCTCGGGGTCTTCGCCCCCGGCGAGAGCCTGACCGTGGACTATCTGATCCAGACCTTCGCCATCGGTACCACTGATATCGCCAGCAATTGCGGCCTCGCCATGGAGAACGGATTCGAAGGAGGCGACTTCGTGAACGAAGACGGCGGCGCCTTCACTTGCGGCAATGGGTTCGCCGGTGCCTGGTTCGGCGACCCCACCGGCATCAACGTCATGCCCATCAACAACAGCACCGTCACCGCCACACCGGTCCCCGTCTCCGAGCCTGCCACCGCGCTCCTCATGCTGGCGGGCCTGGCCGGGGCGGGGATGCTGCGTCGCCGCAAGGGCCACGAGCATGAAACCATGAAGGCCTGAGCTCTCGACCATCCCATACACACCTCTCCAGAGCCCCGGCCGCCGTGCCGGGGCTCTGCGCTTCTCCCTCAGGACGCGCGCTGCGCTTGCGTCCGCCGATGGCATTGGCTAGAATCCGCATCCGCTTCAGGCGCGTAGCTCAGCTGGTTAGAGCACCACCTTGACATGGTGGGGGTCGTTGGTTCGAGTCCAATCGCGCCTACCAAATCCGAAAGCACTGTGTCCGCACAGTGCTTTTTTTCGTCCAGAACCAGGGATGCGACCATGCCGGTGATCACCCTGCCCGACGGCACCCAAAAGACCTTCGACCACCCCATCACCGTTCGCGAGATCGCCGAAGCCATCGGCCCCGGCCTGGCCCGTGCCGCCATCGCCGGCAAGGTGGACGGCAAACTGGTGGACCTCTCCCACCGCATCGACCACGACGCCCAAGTGGCCATCGTCACCGACCGCGACCCGGAGGGCCTGGAGATCATCCGCCACTCCGCCGCCCACCTGCTGGCCCAGGCGGTGAAGGAACTGTTCCCCGAGGCCCAAGTGACCATCGGCCCGGTGATCGAAAACGGCTTCTACTACGACTTCGACTACAAACGCCCCTTCACCCCCGAAGACCTGGAGAAAATCGAGAAAAAGATGGTCGAGCTGGCCGCCCGTGACCTCCCCGTGGAACGCATCGAGATGCCCCGGGAGGAAGCCATCCGCTTTTTCAAGGACCAGGGCGAGGAATTCAAGGCCCGCATCATCGAAGACATCCCCGAGGGCGAGACCATCTCCCTCTATCGCCAAGGCGATTTCATCGACCTCTGCCGCGGCCCCCACGTCCCCTCCACCGGCAAGATCAAGGCCTTCAAACTGATGAAGCTGGCCGGGGCCTACTGGCGCGGCGACCCCAAGAACCCCATGCTCCAGCGCATCTACGGCACCGCCTGGGCCAACAAAAAGGACCTCAAGGCCTATCTCAACCGCCTGGCCGAGGCGGAAAAACGCGACCACCGCCGTCTGGGCAAACAGATGGACCTCTTCCACACCCAGGAAGAGGCTCCGGGGATGATCTTCTGGCACGATCGCGGCTGGCGCATCTACCTCGCCATCCAGGACTACATCCGCGGCCTGCTGCGAGAGAACGGTTATCAAGAGGTCCACACCCCCGAACTCATCGACCGTTCCCTGTGGGAAAAATCGGGCCACTGGGAAAAATTCAAGGACATGATGTTCACCACCGAGTCCGAGAACCGGGTCTACGCCATCAAACCCATGAACTGCCCGGCCCACGTCCAGATCTACAATCAAGGCCTCAAAAGCTACCGCGACCTGCCCTTGCGGCTGGCCGAATTCGGCTCCTGCCACCGCAACGAACCCTCCGGCACCCTCCACGGCCTGATGCGGGTGCGCAACTTCGTCCAGGACGACGCCCACATCTTCTGCACCGAAGACCAGATCGAATCCGAGGTCTCCGCCTTCATCGACCTGGTCTTCCAGGTCTACCAGGACTTCGGCTTCGACGACGTCATCGTCGCCCTCTCCACCCGTCCCGAGATGCGGGTGGGCGAAGAGGCCCTGTGGGACAAGGCCGAGGCCGCCCTGGAGCGCTGCCTGAACGACAAGGGCCTGGAATGGCACCACCAACCCGGGGAAGGCGCCTTCTACGGACCCAAGATCGAATTCTCCCTGCGCGACTGCCTGGACCGGGTGTGGCAACTGGGCACCATCCAGCTCGACTTCTCCATGCCCGAACGTCTGGGCGCCAGCTACGTGGCCGAGGACGGCAGCAAACGCACCCCGGTGATGCTCCACCGCGCCATCCTCGGCTCCATCGAACGCTTCATCGGCATCCTCATCGAACACTACGAGGGCAAACTGCCCCTGTGGCTGGCCCCGGTGCAGGCGGTGGTCCTCAACATCACCGACCGCCAGGCCGACTATGCCCGTGAGGTGACCCAAACCCTCGCCGGCAAGGGCCTGCGAGTGGAAACCGACTTGAGAAACGAAAAGATCGGCTTTAAAATCCGCGAGCACACCTTGCAACGGGTGCCTTATCTGCTCGTTGTCGGGGATCGGGAACTGGAAAACCGGACCGTGGCCGTGCGGACCCTCGCCGGCGAGGATCTGGGTTCGCTCCCCATCGAGGAGCTCGCCCGGCGCCTGGCCGAAGAGGCGAGAGAGCGCGGCCGTTCTGTATTGGAGGAATGAACCATCGCCAAACCCGCCAAGTCGCGTAACGTACGACTGAACGAAGACATCACCGCCCCCCGGGTTCGACTCATCGGCCCCGACGGGGACCAGATCGGTATCGTGAATCGGGAAGAGGCCCTCCAGATCGCAGAGGACGCCGGTTTGGACCTGGTGGAGATCGCTCCCCAGGCCGATCCCCCCGTCTGCCGCATCATGGATTACGGCAAATTCCTCTTCGAGGAGAGCAAGAAGGCCCAAGCGGCCCGACGCAAGCAAAAGCAGGTGCAGGTCAAGGAAATCAAATTCCGGCCCGGCACCGACGAAGGCGACTATCAGGTCAAACTACGCAACCTGACTCGCTTCCTCAGCGACGGGGACAAAGCCAAGGTCACCCTCCGCTTCCGCGGCAGGGAAATGGCCCATCAGGAACTGGGACGGCGGCTGCTCAAACGGGTCGAAGAAGACCTGAGCGAGATTGCCGTGGTGGAGCAGTACCCCAAGATGGAGGGCCGTCAGATGGTGATGGTCCTGGCCCCGAAGAAAAAATGAACTGGCCGCACACCCGGCCGCCAATGCGGAGTTGAAAGCAATGCCCAAGATCAAGACCAACCGAGGCGCCGCGAAACGCTTCCGGCGCACGGCGAGCGGGAACTTCAAGCGCAACCAGTCCCACCGCCGGCACATCCTCACCAAGAAGCCCAGCAAGCGCAAGCGTCAACTGCGTCGCGCCGCCTACGTGAGCGCCGTGGACCTGCCCCTGGTGCGGCGGATGCTGCCTTACAAGTGACACGACTGAAATCCTGATCCAGCCAGAGGAATTCCCGCAATGCCCAGAGTCAAACGAGGTGTCCAGGCTCGCGCCCGGCACAAAAAAGTCCTCAAACAAGCCAAAGGTTATTACGGCGCCCGCTCGCGGGTGTACCGCGTCGCCAAGCAGGCCGTCACCAAGGCCGGTCAGTACGCCTACCGCGACCGTCGCCAGCGCAAGCGCCAGTTCCGCTCTCTGTGGATCGTGCGCATCAACGCCGCCGCCCGCGAGAACGGCCTCTCCTACAGCCGCTTCATCGACGGCCTGAAGAAGGCCCAGGTGGAGGTGGATCGCAAGGTCCTGGCCGACCTCGCCGTGCACGACAAGGCCGCCTTCGCCGCCCTGGCCGAACGTGCCAAGGCCGGTCTGGCCGCCTCCGCCTGAGCGGGCCGCCCCGTGCGGTCTGCGCATCTGAAAGGGAAAGAGCGATCTTTCCCTTTTTTGTTGCCCCGGAAACCCTGACCCATGACCGATCTGCAACGCATCGAGACCGAAGCCCTGGCCGCCGCGACCCAGGCCGCCGACCTCGCCGCCCTGGACGCGGTGCGAGTGCGCTACCTGGGGAAGAAAGGTGAACTGACCGCCCTGCTCAAGACCCTGGGGGCACTCCCCCCTGAGGAACGGCGCCGGCAAGGCCAGGGGATCAACGCGGTGAAACAACGGCTGCAACGGGCCATCGAGCAACGCCGTAGTGAACTCCAGGAGGCCGAACTGAACACCAGACTGGCGGCCGAGCGCATCGACGTCACCCTCCCCGGTCGCCGCCAAGCCCCCGGCGGCCTCCACCCGGTGACCCGCAGCTGGCGGCGCATCGAGGCCCTGTTCGAACAGATGGGCTTCCAGGCCGCCGAAGGCCCGGAGATCGAGGACGAATACCACAACTTCGAGGCCCTCAACATCCCCGCCGACCACCCCGCCCGGGCCATGCAGGACACCTTCTACCTGGACGACGGCGAACACCTGCTGCGCACCCAGACCTCCTCGGTGCAGATCCGGGTCATGCAGGCCGGCGAGCCGCCTTTCCGCATCGTCTCCTTCGGCCGGGTCTACCGCCACGATTTCGATCTCACCCACACCCCCATGTTCCACCAAGTGGAGGGGCTGATGGTGGACGAAGGGGTCAGCTTCGCCCACCTGCGCGGCACCCTGAAGCGATTCTTCCAACTCTTCTTCGAGGTGGAGGACCTCCGCCTGCGCTTCCGCCCCTCCTATTTCCCCTTCACCGAGCCCTCCGCCGAGGTGGACATCCAGTGCGTGGGCTGTGGCGGCGAGGGCTGCCGCATCTGCGGCCATAGCGGCTGGCTGGAGGTGGGCGGTTGCGGCATGGTCCACCCCCAGGTGCTGGCCAACGTGGGCGTGGACGGCGAGCGTTACACCGGCTTCGCCTTCGGGCTGGGGGTGGATCGCCTGGCCATGCTGCGCTACGGCATCGACGATCTGCGCATGCTGTTCGAAAACGATCTGCGCTTCCTGCGCCAATTCTGACGAGAAGAGACGATGAAGTTCAGCGAACACTGGCTCCGGCGCTGGGTCGATCCCCGTACCGACACCACCGGCCTCACCGAGGCACTCACCATGGCCGGTCTGGAGGTGGACGGCATCGAGCCTGCTGCCCCCCCCTTCACCGGCGTGGTGGTGGGCCGGGTGATCGAGGTGGCTCCCCACCCCAATGCCGACCGCCTCCGCCTCACCCGGGTGGACGTGGGCGAGACCGAACCCCTGCAGATCGTCTGCGGCGCCGCCAATGTCGCCGAGGGCTTGAAGGTCCCCACCGCCCTGGTGGGCGCCGTCCTCCCCGGGGGCCTGAAGATCAAGCGCGCCAAGCTGCGAGGGGTGGAATCCCTGGGCATGCTCTGCTCGGCCAAGGAACTGGGGCTGGCCGAGGAGGCCCACGGCCTGATGATCCTGGACGACGACGCCCCGGTAGGGGAAGACCTGCGCCGTTACCTGGACCTGGACGATACGGTGATCGAGATCGACCTCACCCCCAACCGCGGTGATTGTCTCAGCATCCGCGGCCTGGCCCGGGAAGTGGGGGTCATCTTCCGTGCCCCGGTGGAGGAACCGAGCATCTCCCCCGTTCAAGCCGTCGACGAACAACGCCTGCCGGTGGAGGTCCTCGCCCCCGAGGCCTGCCCCCGTTATCTCTCCCGGGTGATCACCGACATCGACCCCGCCGCCCGTACCCCCTTGTGGATGGTGGAACGGCTGCGTCGCGGTGGCATCCGCGCCATCCATCCGGTGGTGGACGTCACCAACTACGTGCTGCTGGAACTGGGCCAGCCCATGCACGCCTTCGACCGCGCCCGTCTCCACGGGGCCATCCAGGTTCGCCACGGCCGTGAGGGCGAGCGCCTCACCCTGCTCGACGGCCGCGAGATCACCCTGACCCCCGACCTGCTGGTGATCGCCGACGACGAGGGCCCCCTGGCCCTGGCCGGCATCATGGGCGGCGCCCACTCCGGGATGAGCGACACCACCCGCGACATCGTCTTGGAAAGCGCCTTCTTCAGCCCCACCGCCATTCGGGGGCGGGGGCGACGGTTTGCCCTGCAGACCGATTCCTCCTACCGCTTCGAACGCGGCGTCGACCCCGAGCTCCAAGGCCTGGCCATGGAACGGGCCACCACCCTGCTGCTGGAGATCGTCGGCGGCCGGCCTGGCCCGATCGTGGAGGTCTGCCACGAAGACCATCTCCCCCGGCGTCCATCCATCCCCCTGCGCCCGCCCCGCCTCACCACCCTGCTGGGCCTGGAGGTGGATGCAGAGACGGTGGAAGACATCCTTCACCGCCTGGGTTGCCACGTAGAGCCCCATGACGACGGCTGGCGGGTCACCCCCCCCAGCCACCGCTTCGACCTGGCCATCGAGGCCGACCTCGTCGAGGAGATCGGGCGGATCTACGGTTACCACCGCCTCCCCGAACGGCTCCCCCGCGCCGAACTGGTGATGCACCCCCGCCCGGAGGCCCGCCTCTCCCTCCGCCGCATCCAGGACACCTTGATGGACCTGGGCTACCAGGAGGCCATCAGCTACAGCTTCGTGGACGAAGCGGAGGCGGCGCTGTTGGCCCCCGATGCTGAGCTGCTACGCCTGGCCAACCCCATCTCCAGCGAAATGACGGTGATGCGCCCCAGCCTGTGGCCGGGCCTGCTGCGCGCCCTGCGCCACAACCTCAATCGTCAGCAAGAGCGGGGCCGCCTGTTCGAGACCGGCCTGTGCTTTCGACGCCAGGAGGGCCAGATCGTCCAGACGCCCTGGGTCGGCGGGGTGATCCATGGTCCCGCCCTGCCCGAACAATGGGGCTCACCCCGGCGCCAGGCCGACTTCTTCGACCTCAAGGGTGATGTGGAGACCTTGCTGGGATTGACGCACCGTGCGGGCAACTTTATCTTTGAGCCTAGCGAGCACCCGGCCCTGCATCCGGGTCAGGCGGCGGAGGTGATCGACGCCGGCCGGAGCGTGGGGCGGTTGGGGGTGATCCACCCGCGCATCGCCGCCCGCCTGGACGTCCCCCCGGGCACGCTTCTCTTCGAGCTGGAGCTGGCGGCCCTGCAACACGGTCGGCTCCCCCAATACCGGCCCATCTCTCGCTACCCGGCCATCCGCCGCGACTTGGCCCTGCTGGTGGAGGAGAACATCCCCGCCGCCGAGATCGTCGCGGTAATCCGCAGCGCGGCGGCAGAGATCTTGCAGGAGATCCGCGTGTTCGACGTCTATCAGGGCCAGGGGCTCCCCGAAAACCACAAGAGCGTGGCCGTGGGAATGATCCTGCAACACGCCGAACGCACCCTGGAGGACCGCGACATCGAAGCCGTGATGACGCGTATCATCGAAGCCCTGGCCCAACGACTGGGCGCTACACCGAGGTCCTGACATGGCACTCACCAAGGCTGAAATGGCAGAAGTCCTGTTTCTCGAACTAGGGCTCAACAAACGCGAGGCGAAGGAGCTGGTGGATCAGTTCTTCGAGGAGATCCGCTGTGCCCTGGAACAAGGCGACAACGTCAAGCTCTCCGGCTTCGGCAACTTCGTCCTGCGCGACAAGAACGAGCGTCCCGGACGCAACCCCAAGACGGGCGAAGAGATTCCCATCAGCGCCCGCCGTGTGGTCACCTTCCGGCCGGGACAGAAGCTCAAGGCAAGGGTGGAGGCCTATGCAGGAAGCGAAAGCGGAACAGCCGGCGACTGAGGCCCTTCCCCCCATTCCCAGCAAACGCTATTTCACCATCGGCGAGGTGAGCGACCTCTGCTCGGTGAAACCCCACGTGCTGCGCTATTGGGAACAGGAATTCCCTCAACTACGGCCGGTGAAGCGCCGGGGCAACCGGCGTTACTATCAATACCAAGACGTGGTCACCGTCCGCCAGATCCGCACTCTGCTCTACGAACAGGGCTTCACCATCAGCGGCGCCCGTCAACGCCTTTCCGGGCACAAGGCCAAGGAAGACAACACCCAGCGCCGCGAACTGGTACGACAACTGCGGGCCGAGCTGGAAGACGTCTTGTCCCTGCTGCGGGGTTGACCTATAATTTCCCGCCTCACCGCAGACCGCGGTTTTTTGTTGCCATCCTCGGGGCGTAGCGCAGCCTGGTAGCGCACCTGAATGGGGTTCAGGTGGTCGGAGGTTCGAATCCTCTCGCCCCGACCAAAACACCTCGC
>JALSHN010000173.1 GCA_026982215.1 Gammaproteobacteria bacterium | reverse complement strand
GGAACTGGAGGCCCACGTGGAGGCCGCGCTGGAAGAACGTGCCCGATTGGAAGCCGAGCTGGCCGAGGCCCGGGCCAGCCTGGAAGAGGAGGAGACCCTCCTCCGTGAAGGCGAACGGTCCCGTCACCAGGCCGAAACCATGGTGGAACACTGTCGGGAGCGACTGGACGAGGCGCGCCTGACCCTGCAAGGCTTCCAACTCCGCCTGGAGGGGGTGGCCGAGCGGCTACAAGAAGACGGCCACGCCCGAGAGGCCCTGCTGGAACACCTGCCCGAAGAGGCCGACCTCGACCAATGGGACCGCCGCCTCCAGGAGGTGGCCGGCAACATCGAACGCCTCGGCCCCATCAATCTGGCTGCCATCGACGAGCACCGCGAGCTCTCCGAGCGCAAGGGGTATCTCGATGCCCAACGAAGCGACCTGGAGGAGGCCCTGGCCACTCTGGAAAACGCCATGGCCAAGATCGACCGGGAGACCCGCGCCCGCTTCAAGGCCACCTTCGACGAAATCAACAGTGGCCTCAAGGACCTGTTCCCCCGCCTGTTCGGCGGTGGCCAGGCCTATCTGGAACTGCTGGAGACCGATCTGCTGGAGAGCGGCATCGGCATCATGGCCCGCCCCCCCGGCAAGCGCATCAGCAACATCCACCTGCTCTCCGGTGGCGAAAAGGCCCTCACCGCCGTGGCCCTGGTATTCGCCATCTTCCAGCTCAACCCCGCCCCGTTCTGCATGCTCGACGAGGTGGACGCCCCCCTGGACGAGGCCAACGTGGGGCGGTTCTGCCGTCTGGTGCAAGAGATGTCCCAGCGGGTGCAGTTCATCATCATCAGCCACAACAAGGCCACCATGGAGATCGCCGAACAGCTCCATGGAGTCACCATGCAGGAGGCCGGGGTCTCGCGGCTGGTGAGCGTGGACATGGTGGAGGCGGTACAACTGGCCGCCGTCTAAGCTGGCTCAACGACTTTTGGCTTTTCGGTACTGGACGACAAGGAGAATCCATGGCCGTACCCGAATCCATCCGCCGCCGGGTGGAGGTGCTGAGAAAAGAGATCGACTACCACAACTACCGTTACTACGTCCTTGATTCCCCTGTCATTCCGGACGTGGAATACGATCGCCTCATGGAAGAACTCAAACGGCTGGAGGCCCAGTACCCGGAACTGATCACCCCCGACTCCCCCACCCAACGGGTGGGTGCGCCACCGGCCAAAGAATTCCGCCAAGTCCGTCATGCCATCCCCATGTTGTCTCTGGACAACGTCTTCGACGAAGCGGGGTTCCGCGACTGGGATCGGCGGGTGCGAGAGGGCCTGGGTCAGGAGGAGGTGGAATACGCCGGTGAGCCCAAATTCGATGGTCTGGCGGTGAGCGTACTCTACCGGGACGGCCTGCTGGTCCAGGCGGCCACCCGCGGTGATGGCTATGTCGGTGAGGAAATCACCAACAATGTCCGCACCATCAAGTCGGTCCCCCTGCGGCTGATGGGCGAGGGTTGGCCCCGGGTGTTGGAGGCCCGTGGCGAGGTCTACATGCCCAAGTCCGGCTTCGAACGCCTGAATCGGGAATTGGAACGCCGCGGTGAAAAGACCTTCGCCAACCCCCGCAACGCCGCCGCCGGCAGCCTGCGGCAGTTGGACCCCAACATCACTGCCCAGCGCCCGCTAGACATCGCCTTCTACGGCTTCGGGCTAGTGGAAGGCGGACGGCTACCTGAGCGCCATAGCGAAATCATGGACCGCTTCCGGGAATGGGGCCTCAAGAGTGCCCGAGAGCGTATCGTGGTCCGGGGAGTGGAACAGGCCGTGGCCTACTATCGGCGCATGTTGGAGCGTCGCGACCAGCTCGACTACGAGATGGACGGCTGTGTGTTCAAGGTGAACCGCATCGATGAACAAGAACGGCTCGGCTATACCGCCCGCGCCCCCCGTTGGGCCATCGCCTACAAATTCCCTGCCGAAGAGGCGATCACCCGGGTGCTGGACGTGGTCTGGCAGGTGGGACGTACCGGTGCCCTGACCCCGGTGGCCAAGTTGGAGCCGGTGCACGTGGGGGGAGTGACGGTCTCCTCGGCCACACTGCACAACATCGACGAGATCCGTCGCAAGGACGTCCGCATCGGCGATTGGGTGTGGGTGCGCCGCGCCGGTGAGGTGATCCCCGAAGTGGTCCGGGTCATCGTCGAGCGTCGCCCCGCCGATGCCCGGGTAGTGGAACTGCCCAAGCGCTGCCCGGTGTGCGGTTCGGAAGTCATCAAGCCGGAAGGCGAGGCCATCGCCCGTTGCACCGGCGGCCTGTATTGCCCGGCGCAACTCAAGGGGCGCATCCTACATTTCGCCTCACGGCGGGCCATGGATATCGACGGCCTGGGGGAAAAGCTGGTGGATCAACTAGTGGATCGCGGCCTGGTGAAGGACGTGGCCGACATTTACTACCTTACCAAGGACCAGCTCCTCGGCTTGGAACGGATGGGCGAGAAATCGGCCCAGAACCTCCTCGAGGCCATCGAACGCAGCAAACGCACCACCCTGGCCCGTTTTCTCTACGCCCTGGGGATCCGCGAGGTGGGCGAGGCCACCGCCGCCACCTTGGCCAGGCACTTCGGGAGTCTGAATCGGATCATGAGCGCCAGCGAGGACGAACTGATGGCCGTCCCCGACGTGGGACCGGTGGTGGCCGCTCAGATCCGTGCCTTCTTCCGTCAGCCCCACAATCTGGAGGTGATCGACAAACTCAAGAAGGCTGGGGTGCACTGGGAAGAAGGGGAGCCCCAACAGGGGCCAAAACCCTTGGAAGGCGAGACCTTCGTCCTCACCGGTGCCTTAGACAGCATGACCCGCGAGGAGGCCAAGGAACGGCTGGAGGCCCTGGGCGCCAAGGTGAGCTCGTCGGTTTCGCGCAAGACCAGCTATGTGGTGGTGGGCCACGATCCCGGTTCCAAGTACGACAAGGCAAAAGCACTCGGTGTCCCCACCCTCGACGAGGCCGCCTTCTTGGATCTGTTGGCACAGGCCGAGCAGGGACGGCCCCTCGACTGACACACGGAACACGAAAAAGGCGCCCCGTGGGCGCCTCTTCCAAACCCCGGCATTTTAGGGGCTCAAGGTTGGGCCTTGACCTCGATCTTGGCCTTGCCCTTCAGG
>JALSHN010000172.1 GCA_026982215.1 Gammaproteobacteria bacterium | reverse complement strand
TGGAGGGCGCGGACCCGCTTGGGGCCGAGGCCCCCGATGGCCATGAGTTCGGCCAGCTCGGGGGGGACCTTGCGGGCCTCTTCTTCCAACAAGGGGAGGGTGCCGGTCTCGACGATGGTCTTGATCTTGCCGGCTAGGTCTTCGCCGATGCCGGGGAGGCGGGTGAGGTCCTCACCGGCGGCGATCATCTCGGCCACGCTGCGGGGTAGCGAACGCAGCAGGCGGGCGGCGTTGCGATAGGCTCGTACCCGGAAGGGGTTGGCGTCTTCCAGTTCCAGCAGGTCGGCCAGGCGGTCGAACAGATCGGCGATCTCGCTGTTTTGCAGGGTCATGGGGCGAGCAGGTCTTTGAGGGTGAGGGCGTCTTCTACGGCATGGGCGTTTTGGTCGTTGTCGAAATAACAGTAGACCGCTTGGCCGGCGCTCGCCCATTCCTGGATGCGTTCGGCCCAAGGGCGAAGGCCTTCTCGGCCGTAACGGCCTTGGTAGGGCCCGTCCGGGCCGTGCAGGCGCAGGTAGATCCAGGGGGCGGTGTGGAGGATGGGGCTTTGCCGACCGGCCAGGTGGTAGATGCAGAAGGCACAGTCGTGGGCGCGGAGGATGTCGTAGACGGCCTCATTGAACCAGCTCGGGTCACGGAATTCGAAGGCGTAGCGGAGCCCAGGCGGCAACTGGTTGATGAAACAGGCCAGGCGTTCCGGGTTGGTGTGCCAGCGGGGAGGGAGTTGGAACAGGATGGGACCGAGTTTGTCCCCCAGCAGCCGGGATCTGTCCAGCAGCCGCTCTAGTGCCTGGGGAGCGGGTTTCAGCTTTTTCTGATGGGTGAGATAGCGGCTGGCCTTGACGGTGAAACAGAAGTGGGGTGGGGTCTGTTCGGCCCAATGGTGGAAGGTCTGAGCTGGGGGCAGGCGGTAGAAGACGTTGTTGATCTCCACGCTGTCGAAGTGTTGGGCGTAGTGGCTCAGCCACTGTGCCGGTGGCAGGTCATGGGGATAGAAACGGCCTTGCCAATGGGGATAGCGCCAACCCGAGGTGCCGATGCGGATCGGCGCGTTCATCCCCGCCGGCGCAGGATGACCCGGGGATGGGGGCTGGCGACGGTGACTCGCCAGCACTGGGGGGGAAGGTGGGGAAGGAGACGCCGCAGCTCTTCCAGTCCGGCGATGTCGGCCACCGCTTCCAGCAGACGGCGGTCGCCGGTTTGGTCGATCGGCTCGGATTCCAGATGGGGCTGGTGGGGACGCAGGCGTACCGAAAGGGCATGGTGAATCGCCAGCGGCAGTTCGATAACGACGTCATCCCCTTCCTTCAACCGCCGCAGCGCCTGCTCCACGGCACGCCCCGACCAGGGGATGCGGAGCACGGGTTCTTTGAGCATGGGCCTTTTCCGCAGTTTGCTCGGGTTATTGATAGCACAGCTCGGCTTCGCAGGCATCTTCTTCGGCGCGTGCTAAGCTCACTGAGGGCAGGATGTGCTTGCTCGACGACGGATCAGGAGGCGCCATGGCACGACTCATCGAGCTGTTGGATCACGGCCAGTCACCGTGGCTGGATTTCATTTCCCGGGACCTGTTGGATTCGGGAGGTTTTCGGGAACTGGTGGAGACGGGGATTCGCGGCGCCACCTCCAACCCTACCATCTTCTACCAGGCGGTATCGGCCACCACAGCTTATGATCAGGACATCCTCGATCTGTTGCAGGCGGACCCGCAGACCTCGGCCCCCACCCTCTATGACTGGTTGACCATCAAGGACATCCGCATGGCGGCGGATGTGTTGCGGCCGGTCTATGACAGCAGCCGCGGTGACGACGGCTATGTGAGCCTGGAGGTCTCGCCGCATCTGGCCTACGACACCGAGGACACTATCGAGGCGGCACGCCATCTGTGGACCGAGGTGGACCGTCCCAACTTGATGATCAAGGTCCCGGCCACCGAGGCGGGGATCCCGGCCATCGAGCAACTCATCGCCGAGGGGATCAATGTCAACGCTACGCTGCTGTTCTCGGTGGATCGCTATGTGGAGGTGGCCGAGGCCTATGTCCGGGGTATTGCCCGTCAGGAGGAGCCACGACGGGTGGCCTCGGTGGCCTCGTTCTTCGTCAGCCGGGTGGACGCCAAGGTGGATCCCAAATTGGAGGCCATCGGCACCCCCGAGGCCCTGGCCTTGCGGGGCAAGATCGCCATCGCCAATGCCAAGATGGCCTATCGCAAGTTCAAAGAGATATTCCACGGTGAGCATTTCGCCGCCCAGCGACGGCGCAATGCCCGGGTGCAACGGCCCCTGTGGGCCAGCACCGGCACCAAGAATCCAGCCTATTCCGATGTGCTCTATGTGGAAAGCCTCATCGGCCCGGAGACGGTGGTCACCATTCCCACCACCACCCTGGATGCCTTTCTGGCCCATGGTGAGGCCCTGCCCACCCTCGAGGCCAAGTGGGAGGAGGCCGAGCGGGCGTTGGCGACCTTGAAGACGTTGGGGATTGATCTGGACGAGATCACCAGCGAGTTGGAGCGAGAAGGTGTGTCGGCCTTCATCGAGTCCTATGATCGCTTGATCGAGCTGTTGAACCAGAAACGTTTCGAGCTGACCCGGGCCTCGTGAGGCCTCAGTCCACCCGGATGGCGAAGGAGAGCGCCTCACCCATCACCTCGCCGAGACAGAACACGCTGTGCCAACAGCACTGGTGCAGGTCCCGTTGGGGCAACAGCAATAAGTCACCGGCGCGGAGGTGGTAGCCGAAGCCCGACTCGATGAGGCGCTCTGCCAAATGGCTGGACTGGTTGAGGGTCACCGGCAAGGCCTCCTCACCGAGGTCGTCCATGAGGCGGTCCAGGGCGGCGGGGTCGGCGGCGATCTCCTCCAGTCGGCGGACCTCGCTCTCACCCACCAGCCGGATCAGCTCTTCGCGGGCCGGGGGCGAGTGGAACAACGCAGCGAATTGCGCCATCAGGGTGGTCTTGGGCAGGGCGAACCAGAAGGTCTCACCGCTCAGTTGGGCATACACCACCCCGGCATGGCCCCGTTCCACGTCCTGATGGAATTGGGCGCCGCCGTTTGGGGCGTTGAAATAGACGATTCGCTCCACATAGCGGATCTCACCGCCCAGGTGCCGGCCGAGCAGTTCCCCCAGAGCCTGGTGACCGGTGATGG
>JALSHN010000171.1 GCA_026982215.1 Gammaproteobacteria bacterium | reverse complement strand
GAGAGCAAGGGGACCGCTGGCAGCGGTGACCACGACCATCTTCGGTTCATCACCACCCGCATTTTGAGCCTCGCCGTTGAGCTGGGCCAAACCGGTGTCTTCACCGGCACCGAGGGCGTCACCGGCGGCCATCGAGGCGTCTCCACCGCGTACGACCGTATCATCCACCGGGTTGGTGCTGGAGGGGGATTCTCCATTGTCACCACCGCTGCTTTGGCCACCATTGTCGACGACCGGAGGCACGGGATCCGGCGTGACCGGTTCATTGGTAGAGGCGTCGTTGCCGCCTCCACTCCCTGCCACCGGATCCACCTGAACCAGTACACTGCGAATGGCATCGCCCGCATCACTGCTGCAGACGAGCACGAAGCGGGTATCACTGTCCAGTGGTCCGCTCTGCTCTTCCCCACTCAAGGCTTTGATACCACTCCACCCGCCTTGGGCCTCACAACGATCGGCGTCGGTCGCCGTCCAGCTCAAGGTCACGCTCTCTCCCGCGGTGATGCGCGTGGTATCGGCCGAGAAATCGGCCTGGGGATAGGGCAAGGCCACGCCCGGGGCATCAGAGAGCTTGTAGAAGAACACGTTGCCAACTCCCGACTCCACCGAGTTGACCAAAATGAAGGCGTTTTTGCTGGGGATGTAACGGAAACGACCGTAGGTCCCGTTCCCCGCTGGCGCCGAGGGGATGATGGCATTGGTAGCCACAGGATCCAGTCGGGTCCACAACTTGGCGTCCACGTCCAAGGCGTACACCGACGCCCCACCGTTCCAGGCAATGAAGCGGTCACTCACTGGATCGAAGACGAAACCAGCAGCGTCGGAATCCTCGATCTCGGTGGCCCCGCTGGTGGCCAGGACTTCGGCTCGGGGGATGGGGCTGGCCGCCAGGTCGACCACTTGCACCCGGGGGTAACCTCCGTAACTGGTCCCACCGAGGGCGGCCAGTTTGCGCCGGCCAGGATCCACCGCCGCGGTCATGTAGAATTTGAAGCTGTCGGTGAACACGCCGGGATGACGGGTCCAAGGCGCGTCCAGGTTCAGAGGATCGAATTCCAGCAATTCGCTGCCTGCCGCATACCACACCCGCCCGGTACCGCTGTCATAGGCGGAGATCATGCCGCACCCTCCCCGGCTGTCGGCGATGTGCTGCCAACCGTCTTCAGCCGGCTGGGCATCGAAGTCGAACAGCCAGGTGTTCCCCGAGCAGCCGCCGGTCCCGTAGATGGACCCCCCTGAGGTGAACAGTCGGTCGACATTGGGGAGATATTCCAGTCCATCATAGGTGTGTACCGCGGAAGGCCGGCCATCGGCATAGATGGGGTCGGTCTTGCTGATGTCCTCCGGAGCGCTGGGCTGAGTGAGCTGAAGCCACTGGAGCGTATTGACGTCGAAGGCATAGAGCTCATTACCGGAGTAGTCCAGATGGCCACCGCCGAAGATCACCAAACGCTCACGGCGTGTGTCATAGGCCCCGCCGCTCCAGGGTTTCATGACTTTGGGCGTCTTGCCGAGATCGGCCTCGATGCTGGAATCCACCACTTCATACCAATGCCCCGGCGGCAGCACATCCAGAACCGACCCTCCAGCGGGCATGCTCACTTGTACCGGAGCGGACAGCGCCGAGGGCTTGTCGGCCATATCGAAGGCCGCCACGGTGTATTCGACGACAGCCCCCGGAGTGAGGCCGCGATCGATGAAACGGGTGTCTCCGGTGACGGCAATGAGCTGGCCATCACGATAGAGACGATAACCGGCCACCCCGGTATCGTCACTGGCTCCGGACCAACTCACATAGGTCTCCGTGGGCGAGACCGCCACTACCTGCAGGGTATCGGGAGCCTGCGGCGCAGCCTGGTCGTCGAGCGGCGACTGGGCGGCCATGGCGGCGATCTCGGCATCGCTCAACATGCGATTGAATACTTGCACCTCATCCAACAGGCCGCCGAACGCATAACCCCAGTCGATGTTCCATTTGTTGGGTTCCACACCCAGGGCCAGGGCCCCGCTGCTTTCCAGATCCTGAGCCCGATTCACGTCTTGGGCAACGAAGGCCAGCGTCCCATCCTTGTAGACACGCAACAGGCCGTTGCGCCGCGTCCAGCTCACCGCCAGATGGTGCCATTGGCCATCACCCAAGCGGATACCGGTCTTGATGAAGGTGTCTCCTATGTGTACAGCAAGGTCACCCATTCCGGTGATGGAGACAATACGCTTGTTCCACCCCGCGGTCTTGAAGTTGAACAACGAACCGCGCCCATCACCCCGCTCGTCCTTGACCCACAGGGCGACGGTGAACTCCCGTTTCGGGAAGTTGGCGACAGCCATGCTCACCCGGTCACTGGCACCATCGAATCGGAGCGCCTGCCCCACTTGCCCCCCTTGCAGGACGGGAGTATTGCGGCTGGTGGCGTCGTATCCGTTGCCACTCACGTCCAGGATCTGATCACCATTGACCTGTTCAAAGTCGAAGTGCAGGTATTTTCCCGTCTCGGCGCCGTGACTGGTGGCACTGGCGAGGACACCGGCCACCGCCAGGGAGAGAAGGGTCCGTTTATGAAGCGGCTGTTTCGTGTTCATGCTCATGACATCACCTCAATTCTTGCGCCGGCGGGCCCCGAGGGCCACCAATCCCACCACCATCAACCCCAAGGGAGCGACGGCACCCACACTCACCACTACGACTTCGGCATCGGTGGCATTGGGGTCGGTGTTCAGCGGGGGAAGTTGTTCCTCATTACCGGCGGTATCACCCAACGCCCCTCCATCGACCACGGAGGTGTCGCCCTCACCCACGGTTTCTTCCGGGGCGGGATCGGCCGGAGGCGTTTGGGATTCATTACTGCCTTGAGCTCCATTCACGGCGACCAACAGCGAGCGGGCGCTCACTCCATTGCCATTGCGGCAACGCAAGGTAAAGACTGCATCACGATCCAACGGAACTGTGGTGAAGTTGCCACTCATCGCCACCGGGCCCTGCCAATCGCCGCTGGCCTCGCAGCTGTCGGCATCGACCACCGACCAGCTCAGCTGGACCGTCTGGCCGCTCTCCACCGTGGTGGCAGACACGCTGAAGTCCACGATGGTCGGTACGGCATACTGTGGATTCAGGGAACGCGGCGTGATGGCGAACTGGGGATCGTAGCTGTAATCCGGGAAGGGATCGCGGT
>JALSHN010000170.1 GCA_026982215.1 Gammaproteobacteria bacterium | reverse complement strand
CGGTGGGCCTGCCGGTTCCAGGGGTGACCATGGAGATCCGCGACGCCGAGGGCCGGCCGCTCCCCGATGGCGAGACCGGGGAGATCTGCGTCAAGGGGCCTTCGGTAATGGCCGGCTACTGGAACCGCCCGGAGGAGACCCAGGCCAGCTTCTTCGGCGAGTTCTTCCGCACCGGCGATCTGGGGCTGCGCGACGAGGACGGCTATTTCGCCATCATCGACCGGTTGAAGGATCTGATCATCGTCAACGGGATGAACGTCTATCCGCGCATGGTGGAGGAGGTGCTCTACCGCCATCCCGCGGTGGCCGAGGCGGCGGTGGTGGGTCAGCCCCATGAGCTCCATGGCGAGATCCCGGTGGCCTATGTGGCCCTGAAGGAGGGGGCCGAGGCCGACGAGGCCGCCCTGCGCACCCACTGCCGGGCGCATCTGGGGCGCCACGAGGTGCCGCGGCGCTTCGTGTTCCTGGAGGCCCTGCCCAAGAACGCCGCCGGCAAGATCCTGAAACGTGAACTGCGCCGCCACGGCGAGGTGGAGCGGGGGGTGACGCTGGAGTGAGGGCTAGAGCAACACCCGTTCGATGCCGCCGTTCTTGACCCGCTCCAGGAAGCGCTCCATCCAGTCCTCGCCCAGGCGCGCCCGGGCCAGTTCGACGACGATGTAGTCGGTCTCCAGCCCGGTGTCCTCCCGGTAACGGGCCAGTCCCTGCTGGCAGGCGGGGCAACTGGTGAGCAGTTTCACCTCGCCGCCCTCCACCCGCGGTTTGCCCGTCAGGGCCTCCAGGTCGCTCTGCAGCTCCTCTTGCTTGCGGAAACGCACCTGGGCGGCGATGTCGGGGCGGGAGACGGCGAAGGTGCCGGCCTCACCGCAGCAGCGGTCGGCCAGGCGCACCTCGGCGCCGAGCAACTCGCCGGCCATGGCCACCGGGTCGCGGGTCTTCACCGGGCTGTGGCAGGGGTCGTGGTAGAGGTAGCGCCGCCCGTTCACCCCCTCCAGGCGCACACCCTGGTCTTGGAGGTATTCGTGGATGTCCAGCAGCCGGCAGCCGGGGAAGATGGCCTCGAACTGGTAGCCCAGCAGTTGATCCATGCAGGTGCCGCAGGAGACCACCACGGTCTTGATGTCCAGGTAGTTGAGGGTGTTGGCGATGCGGTGGAACAGCACCCGGTTCTGGGTGGTGATGGCCCGGCCGCGTTCGGCGTCGCCCACGGCGTCCTGGGGATAGCCGCAGCAGAGATACCCCGGCGGCAGCACCGTCTGCGCCCCCACCTCGTAGAGCATGGCCAGGGTGGCCAGGCCGATCTGGGAGAACAGCCGCTCGGAGCCGCAACCGGGGAAGTAGAACACCGCCTCCTGGCTCTCTTCCGCCCGTTGTGGATCCCGCAGGATGGGGATCTGTTTGTCGTCGTCCAGGCCCAACAGCCGGCGCATGGGCTGGCGGGGCAGGCGTTCGGGCAGGGGCTTGTCCATGAAGCGGATCACCTGGGCGGTGACCTTGGGGCGGCCGCTGGTGGCCGCGGGCCGCCCCTTGGGCAGCAGGCGCAGGACACGGGCGGCCCGGTGGGCCAGGTTCTGCGCCTGGTAACCGGCCTGGATGAAGGCCCGGCGCATGAACTCGATGGTGCGCGGGTCGGTGACGTTGAGATAGGTCATGGCCAGGCGGGTGGCCAGGGGGGTGCGCTTGCGGCCCCGGGCGGCGAGGATCTGGCGCATGCGCACGGTGACGTCGCCGAAGTCGATGTTCACCGGACACGGGGTGAGGCAGCGATGGCATACGGTGCAGTGGTCGGCAACGTCGTTGAACTCGTCGAAGTGGCGCAGCGACAGGCCGCGGCGGGTCTGTTCCTCGTAGAGGAAGGCCTCGATGAGCTGGCCGGTGGCGAGGATCTTGTTGCGCGGCGAGTAGAGCAGGTTGGCCCGCGGCACGTGGGTGGTGCACACCGGTTTGCACTTGCCGCAGCGCAGGCAGTGGCGGATGTCGTCGTTGAGCGCCCCCAGCTCGCTCTCCTCGAGGATCAGGGCCTCTTGTTGCAACAGCCGCAGCGAGGGGGTGTAGGCCTGCTCCAGCCCGGAGCCGGGCATGAGCTTGCCGCGGTTGAAATGGCCCTCGGGGTCCACCCGCTTTTTGTAGTTCACGAAGGCCTCGCGGGCCTCCTCGGGGAGGTATTGGTATTTGGTCAGACCGATGCCGTGCTCCCCGGAGATCACCCCCCCCAGGGAGACGGCCAACGCCATCACCCGATCGACGATGCGTTCGGCCTCGCGCAGCATGGCGTAGTCGTTGGAGTGCACCGGGATGTTGGTGTGGACGTTGCCGTCACCGGCGTGCATGTGGGTGGCCACGAACAGGCGGCGGTTGCGGTGCTCGCGGTGGATCTGGTCGAGGCGCTCGCGCACGGCGGTGAATTCGTTGCCGGCGAAGATCTCCCGCAGGGTACGGCGGATCTCGCGGCGGAAGGTGATGCGCAGCTCACGGCGCAGCAACAGGCGGATCAAGGTGTCGCCGGGGCGCAGGGCCGTCCGGGCGGCCTCGTCGAGAAGCTCGGGGTGGGCCTCGGCCGGCTCGTCCAGGTGATCGAGAATGGCCCGCCAGCGCCGGGCCACCGCCTCGAGGTGCTCACGGGCGGCCTGCTTCTTCTCGGCGACGATGTCGTCCAGCTCGGTGGAGGGCTCGAAGTCGGCCTGGCCACGCAGCAGCTCGTTCCAGTCCTGGTCGAGGAAGGCGAGCTGGGCGGTGATGATCTCCAGTTTGTTGGCCAGGGATTGCTCGATGTTGATGCGCTCGATGCCTTCCTGGTAGTCGGCCAGCCGATCGAGGGGGATGACCACGTCCTCGTTGATCTTGAAGGCGTTGGTGTGGGCGGCGATGGCGGCAGTGCGGGCCCGGTCGGCCCAGAAGCGCTTGCGGGCCTCGGGGGAGACGGCGACGAAGCCCTCGGCATCGCGGGCATTGGCCAGGCGGACCACGTGCGAGGCGGCCTGGGCCACGCCGTCTTCGTCATCCCCGGCGATGTCGGCGATGAGCACCATCTTCGGGCGCTCTCCGCGCGCCGCCTTGGGTGTGTAGCCCACCGCCTTGACATAACGCTCGTCCAAGTGCTCCAGACCGGTGAGCATCACCCCGTCGCAGGCGTCGATGTAATCCTTGATCTCGACGATGGCCGGCACCGCCCGGTG
>JALSHN010000169.1 GCA_026982215.1 Gammaproteobacteria bacterium | reverse complement strand
GATCTCAAGGTGTTTTTCCAACCCAAGATCGACATGGACAAGGCGCGGATCATGGGGGTGGAGTGTCTGGTGCGCTGGATCCACCCCGAACGGGGCTTCATCGGCCCCGATCAGTTCGTCCCGCTGGCCGAGCGCTCCAACCTCATCCACCCCATGACCGGGCTAGTGTTCAACGTCGCCCTCTACCAGTGCCGGCGCTGGCTGGATGAAGGTCTAGAGATCGGGGTGGCGGTGAACTGCTCGGCCCAGAGCCTGGCCGATGAGCACCTGCCCGCCCGTATCAAGGAGCTCCTGTACACGTGGGGCGTCCCTGCCCGCCTGCTCACCTTGGAGGTGACCGAGAGCGCCATCATGACCCAGCCCGAGCAGGCCCTGGCGGTGTTGGAACGTTTGCACGACCTCGGTCTCCACCTCTCCGTGGATGACTTCGGCACCGGTTATTCTTCGTTGTCCTACCTCAAGTCCATGCCGGTCTCCGAGCTCAAGATCGACCGCTCCTTCGTCTCCGACATGCTCAAGGACGAGAACGATGCGGTGATCGTGCGGGCCACCATCGACATGGCCCATGACCTCAGCCTGAAGGTCACCGCCGAGGGCATCGAGGATCAGGCCACCTGGAATGCCTTGGCGGAGCTGGGCTGCGACCGCGCCCAGGGTTTCTTCATGGGTAAACCGCAGCCAGCCAACGAGCTGGCCCGCTGGCTGCGGGAATCGCCCTTCGGCCTCGAGCACCCGCCCGAGGCCAAGCGGGCCTGAGGCGCGGCTACGGAATCTCCACCTGCGGCAGTGGGCCGCGCAGGCTCTTGAGGAAGGCCAGCAGGTCCGATTTCTCTTGCGCACTCAGCCCCAGGGGACGGATGCGCGGATCCTGGTTGCGGGTGCCGTCCCCGCCACGGTCGTAGTGGTCGATGACCTCGGCCAGGGTGGCATAGCGGCCGTCGTGCATGTAGGGGCCGGTGTCCTCCAGGTTGCGCAGGGTGGGGGTCTTGAATTTCTTCCAGTCGGCGGGGTCGTGGGTGACTAGGTAACGGCCCGGGTCGTCGTCGATGGTCTTCCATTCCTTGAGCCCTTTGCGGCGGGCGTCGAAGCGCAGGATCTCCAGGTACTCGGGGCGGTCGAAGGCCGGATTGCGGGCCAGACCGATGTTGTGAAAGTCGGAGTCGGTGAAGTTGGGGCCGTTGTGGCAGGCGATGCAGCCGGCCTTGCCTTTGAACAGGGCCAGACCCCGCTTGGCGGCATCGCTGAGGGCGCCCTCGTCACCCTTCATGTAGCGATCGAAGGGGCTCTCGCCGGTAATCAGGGTGTGGCGCTGGAACACGGCGATGGCGCGGCCGTAGTCTCGGGCGTTGGGCTCGGTTCCATAGGCGGCGCGGAACAGACGGCTGATCTCGGGATCGGCGCGGAA
Organism: Gammaproteobacteria bacterium; assembly: GCA_026982215.1. GTDB lineage: Bacteria > Pseudomonadota > Gammaproteobacteria > S012-40 > S012-40 > S140-43. The sequence continues at coordinate 1,787 of JALSHN010000169.1, read as the reverse complement.
CACCGCCATCAGCTTGTCGATGTCTTGGCCCTTGTGCACCGGGTTCTTGGTGGAGCCCACCGCCTGTTTCTCCAACGAGGGCGCCCGCCCGTCCCAGATGAGGGCCCGGTTGTAGCCCACATTGAGCAGGGTGGGCGGGTTGCGTCGCTCCACGAAGCCGTCGTTGGCGATGGAGAAGGCCGAGGGCAGGGTCCAGCCGTGCTCGGGGAGATGGCAGGTGGAGCAGTTGAAGCGGCCGTTGGCGGAGATGCGTTTGTCGAAGAACAGCCGCTTGCCCAGCTCGATGCGCTCAGGCGTCGGGGGGTTGTCGGGGTTGGCCGCCACCGGGGGCAGCGGACCGATGGGGGGGACCTCGGCATGAACGATCACACTGGCGCCCAGGGTGAGCGCAGCCAGCAGCAAACGGGTCTTCACAGACATCAGGTATCCTCCTTGAGGTTGATTTTGCGAATCCACGGCAAGGGATCGATCCCGGGGGGGTGGATGGCCAGCACGGCGCCCTCTGGCAACCCCGCCACCGTCCAGGCACGGCCGCCGTGCTCACCCCGGGGGGGCAGGGCGGGCAACTCGGGGGCATAGAAGGCGTCCAGCGGACCGGCCGGGGTGGACCAGCGCAGATGGAGGTAGGGGCGGCCCGCCACCCGGCAATGCTTCACCAGCACGACCCCGGCCATGCGGGGGCTCTCGGCCAGCCGGCCCTCCAGGCCTTGCTCGGCATGGGCATGGGCGATGAACGGGGCCAGGGGATCGCCCAGGGTGGGCCAGAAAACGGCCAGCATCAGGGCCACCGAGGCGGCGATGCCCCACCAGTGGCGCCAAGATCGCGCGGGAGGCAACCCTTCCAGGATCCGCCGTTCCAGATCCGCCGAGGGCCGGGGGGCCGACAACAACTGTCTCAACCGCTGTTCTTCGCTCATCGCCGCCGTCTCCCGGGAAAGGGGATCACGGTGTCGTCCGGGGCGTCCCACAGCCGTCGCAGCGCCGCCCGCGCCCGGGACAGGCGACTCATCACCGTCCCCAAGGGGATCTCCAGTTGCTCGCTGATCTCGGCATAGCTCATGCCGTGCAGGGCATGGAGCAGCAGGATGTCCCGCTGGCCGGGGTCGAGACGGGCCAGCGCCCGTTGCAAGTCGACCAATTCCGGGCTGGCATCCTCCACCGGCTCCTCAGGCAGGGGCGCTGCCTGCCGCCCCCGGCGGCCCAGCTCGGCGAAACAGGCATGACGGAGAATCCCCAACAGCCAGGGGAAGGGCTCATCCCGCCGCCGCAGGCCCCGCCGCCCCCGCCAGGCGCGATAGAAGGTCTCCTGGACCAGCTCCTCGGCCAGGGTGGGATCGCCCATCAGCCAGTAGGCGTGACGGTAGAGATCGCCATGGTAGCGCCGTACCCACTGCTCGAAACGTCGCCGCTCGCCCAACATGCCCCCGCTCCTTTTCCCTGGTAGTGCCTGCCAGGGGCGGTTTTATTCCCGGATCGGGAAAATTTTTTCGCGCCGCCAGAATAGCAGGGTGACGGCGGCAGCGAGATAGAGCAGGGATTCCAGCCGGTCGGCCTTCACCAATAGCAGGAAATGGATCGGCGCCAACAGGGCCGCGGGGTAGATCAACCGGTGCAGCCGCCCCCACGCCCGCCCCAGGCGCCGCTGGGCGGCACGGGTGGAGGTGAGGGCCAGGGGCAGCAGTAACAGCCAGGTGAGCATCCCCAGGGTGATGTAAGGCCGTTTGACCAGATCGCGCCACAACTCTCCCCAATCGAAGAACTGGTCCAGGCCGATGTAGATGAGGGCG
>JALSHN010000168.1 GCA_026982215.1 Gammaproteobacteria bacterium | reverse complement strand
GAGGTCTCGGCCTATGCCCGGTCCGGGCGGCGCTGCCGTCACAACCTCAATTACTGGAGCTTCGGTGACTATCTGGGTATCGGCGCCGGGGCCCACGGCAAGATCACTGACGCCCCTCGGGGAGTGATCCGACGCTATCACAAGCAGCGCCGTCCCGAGCGTTATCTGCGGGAGGCCGGGGGGCAGGGACGTATCCGCGGCGAGCGTGTGCTCACTGCGGAGGAGACGATGTTCGAATATCTGATGAACGCCCTGCGCCTCAATGAGGGGTTCAGCGTCGCTCACCTCGAGGCCCGTACCGGCCTGCCTTTCTCCCAGGTCCGGCACTCGCTGGAGGGCCTGGCGGCCGAGGGTTGGCTGCTGCTCTCGGAAAAAACGGTAAAGCTCAGCTCACGGGGGAGGCGTTATCTGGATGAGGTGTTGCGCCGCTGTCTTCCGCAGAATCATTGACCCGACTTATTGCCATAGAAACGTTCTTTGGTAAGCTAGCGGGTCGCTGCGTCCTGCGCAGTGCCAATGACTGAAAGTTTTTGTTAATTAAAACAATAGAGGGAGTGAGGGAATTATGAAAAAAACCATCATCGCCCTGAGCGCGGTGGCCTTTTTGGCAGGATGCGCTCACATGGGCGGCGGTCATCACGGCAAGGGCGGTCATCACGGAGCCCATTGGGGCTATGAAGGCGCCGCCGGTCCGGCTCACTGGGGCGATCTGAGCAATGACTTCGCGCTGTGCAAGAGTGGCAAGTCGCAATCCCCCATCGATATCGATACCGCCAGCGTTCAACCGGGTAACCTTGGACCCATCGAGTTCCACTATCAGCCGCTCGATGGTTTCGAGGTGGTCAACAACGGCCACACCTTCAAGGTGCCGGTGAGCAACGGCAGCTACGCCGTCATCGGTGGCAAGCGTTATGAGCTCGTCCAGTTCCACTTCCATGTGCCCTCCGAACACACCATCGACGGCAAACCCGCCGACATGGTGGCCCACTTGGTGCACAAGGCCGACGATGGCCAGTTGGCGGTGGTGGGGGTGTTGATGAGCGAAGGGGCGCCCAATCCGGCGCTGACCCCGGTGTGGTCGCATTTGCCCAAGCACGAGGGCAAGGCCTCCGGTTCCGGCACGGTGGACCTCATGGCGATGATGCCGGCCGACAAGAGCTACTACAATTACTCCGGCTCGCTCACCACCCCGCCCTGCTCCGAAGGGGTGAATTGGAACGTGCTCAAGAGCACCGCCTCGGTCTCCGCCGAGCAGGTGGCGGCCTTCACCGCGGTGTTCCCCAAGAGTGTGCGCCCCACGCAGCCGTTGAACGGTCGTGTGGTGACCCTCAACCCCTGATCACGCAGGGTGACGGTGAATGCGGCGCGGCCCCTTCCGGGGCCGCGTTTTTTTGTGTTTCAGGAAAGGCGGGGGGCGGTCGATAGGGCGCGCAGACAGTGGTTTTCCCGGAGGTATCCCATGAGCAAGCGGCCGACCATCAAAGACGACCCGATGTACCATTTGCTGCGAGAAGGAAAGATCAAGGAATTCAATAAGCTGCGCGCTGAGGGCCGGGAGTGTGATCTCAGTTACGCCGATCTGCGCGGCCTGGACCTGCGGGGCATGGATGCCCGCGGCCTGGATTTCTCCGGCTCCTATTTCCGCCAGTCCGATTTGCGGGGGATCGATTTCACCAAGAGCAATCTCGAGGGGGCCAGCATCAATGGTTGCAAGGTCTCGGGGACTTATTTTCCCCATTGTCTCGGCGCCGACGAGATCACCATGAGCCTGGTGTACGGCACCCGGCTGCGTTATCCCCGCAAGGGGGAATGAGCGTCACTCTTCCAGCAGGCCGGCTTGGCGCAGGGCGGGTCGCCAGTCCATGGTGGGATCGCCGGCCACCAGGAACGAGGGGTTGAGCAGCGAATCTTTGGTGTTGTAGCGCAAAGGACGGCCCGCCAGATCCATCACCACCCCACCCGCGGCCTCGACGATGGCCTGGGCGGCGGCGGTGTCCCACTCTGAGGTGGGCCCGAGGCGGGCGTAGAGATCAGCGCCTCCCTCCGCCACTCGGCAGGACTTCAATGAACTGCCCATGGGGAAGACCTCCGTCTCCCGTCCCAGGGCCGCCAAGAATCGCTCCAGTTTGTCGTTGCCGTGGGAGCGGCTGCCGGCCACCACGATGGGGCCATTCTCGGGCAGTGGGCGGGTGTGGATGGGGCGCGGCGGTTCATCGGCGAGGATTTTCTCGGCTCCCAGGCCTACGGCCGCTCGATATACTAGTCCGCTCACCGGGACTTGAATCACGCCCAGCCGCGGCTGTTGCCCCTCGATGAGGGCGATGTTGACGGTGAACTCGCCGTTGCGCTTGATGAATTCCCGTGTGCCGTCCAGGGGATCCACCAACCAGTACCTGTGCCACCGTTGGCGCTCCTGGAAGGGGATGTGGGCCGATTCCTCGGAGAGTACCGGGATCTCGGGGGTGAGGCGGTTCAACCCGGTGAGGATGGTCTCGTGTGCGGCCATGTCGGCGGCGGTGAGGGGAGAGTCGTCTCCCTTGTGGGTGACATCGAATTCGGTCTGGTAGATTTCCAGGATGCGGGCGCCGGCCTCGCGTGCCAGTTCGGTCAGGGCCGGGAGCAATTCGCGCAAACTGTCGTTGTCGAGTATGGTGTTCATCGTTGCAGGTATTCTCGGGTGAGGAACAGGGCGGCGATGGAGCGGGCCTCGGTGCATTCCGGGTGCTCCAGCAGTGCGCTGAGGCGACTCAGGCGCCAGGGGATCACCTCCAGCGGCTCGGGTTCGTCACCGGGGAGGCGCTTGGGGTAGAGGTCCTGGGCCAGGACCACATGGGTGTGGTGGTTCATGTAACCGGGGGAGGTGGTGAGGCTGCGCAGCAGGGTGAGGCGGCGGGCTCCGTGGCCCACTTCTTCCATGATCTCGCGTCCGGCGGCCTGTTCCGGGCTCTCGTTCCCCTCGATCTTGCCCTTGGGCAGCGCCAGTTCATAGCGTTCCACTCCGGCGGCGTATTCGCGGATCAGCAGCACCGTGTCTTCGTCCAGCAAAGGGACTACCAGCACCGCCCCACGTGAGTTGCCGTGCAGGCGCTCATACTCCACTTCCACACCGTTGGGGAAGCGAAGCGCCAGCCCTTCCACGTGAAACAGCCGGGTGCGGGCCAGGGTGCGGCGACGCAGGATTCGGGGTTTGTGTCGG
>JALSHN010000167.1 GCA_026982215.1 Gammaproteobacteria bacterium | reverse complement strand
GCCCTCATCCACCGCTGGCGTCGCGACCCCCCGGCGGTGTTCATCGGTATCGACGCCCCCGACTTCAATCTCGGCTTGGCCGGGGCATTGCGCCGTGGCGGCATCCCCACAGTCCATTACGTCTCCCCCTCGGTATGGGCCTGGCGTCGTTACCGGCTGCGCAAGATCGCCCGCTCGGTGGACCTGATGCTTACCCTGTTCCCCTTCGAGGCGCGTTTCTACCAACAACACCACATCCCGGTGCGCTTCGTCGGCCACCCCCTGGCCGACCGTTTCCCGTTGAAGCCCGATCCGGCCCAAGCCCGCCGTCGCCTGGGACTGGAAGAACACCACCGCTACCTCGCGCTGCTCCCCGGAAGCCGCCAGAGCGAATTGCGCGCCCTCGCCGGGGTGATGCAACAAACCGCCGCCTGGCTCCATGCCCGCCGCCCCGAACTGCGTTTCCTGGTGCCGTTGATCAACCGCCAGGCCCGGGAGATCTGGGAAGCGGAGCGTACCCGCCTGTCGCTGGACCTCCCCTTCCGCCTGTTCGACGGCCGCTCCCGCGAGGTGATGGAGGCCGCCGATGCGGTGCTGCTGGCCTCCGGCACCGCCACCTTGGAGGCCATGTTGCTCAAACGCCCGATGGTGGTCACCTACCGGATGCACCCCCTGAGCTACTGGGTCTATGCCCGTTTGGTGAAGGTGGACCACGTCGCCCTGCCCAATCTGTTGGCCGGGGAGACCTTGGTGCCCGAATTGCTGCAAGACCAGGCCACTCCCGAGCGTCTCGGAGAGGCCGTGCTCCAGACACTCGAAACCGGCCCCGCCCCTCTGGTGGAGCCCTTCACCGCCCTGCACCGGCAATTAGGACAGGACGCCAGCAGCCGCGCCGCCGCTGCCATCATGGAACTCCTGGAGGAGCGGGGTGCAGATTGAACTGCCTTTGAACGACGGTGCGACCGAGGGACTCATCGCCGGGGTGGACGAGGTGGGGCGTGGGCCCCTGGCCGGTCCGGTGATTGCCTGCGCGGTGATCCTCGACCCCGAGCGCCCCATCGACGGCCTGCGCGACTCCAAACGCCTGAGCCCGGCCCGGCGGGAGGCCCTGGCCCAGTGCATCCGGGAGCGGACCCTGGCCCACGGCGTTGGCCGGGCCGAGCCAGGGGAGATCGACCGCCTCAACATCCTCCAGGCCAGTCTGCTGGCCATGCGTCGAGCGGTGCTGGCCTTGCGGCCGCTTCCCGAGCGGGTGCTGGTGGATGGCAATCGTTGTCCTGAGTTGCCCATGCCCTGTGAGGCGGTGGTCAAGGGCGACGACCGCATCCCCGCCATTGCCGCCGCCTCCATCCTCGCCAAAGTGATCCGTGACAAGGAAATGGTCGAGCTGGACCGGCGGCATCCCGGTTATGGCCTGGCCGGGCACAAGGGATATCCCACCGCCGCCCATCTCGCCGCCCTGGAACGCCTTGGCCCCAGCCCCATCCACCGGCGCAGCTTCGCCCCGGTGCGACGGGCCATGGAACGGGGCGTTGTCAAGACTTGAAAGCCGTCCTGCCGGTGGAGACACTCCCCCCATGAGCTTCGTTCATCTCCATCTGCACACCGAATATTCCCTGGTGGACGGCATGTGTCGCATCAAGCCGCTCATGGAGGCGGTGGCCGCGGCGGGCATGCCGGCGGTGGCTCTCACCGACCAGGCCAATCTGTTCGCCCTGGTGAAGTTCTACCGCGCCGCCCAGGCCGCCGGCATCAAGCCCATCATCGGCGTCGATCTGTGGCTGGACGACCCCGAACGGCCCGATGCTCCTCAGCGGGCCGTGCTGCTGGCCCAGCACACCCAGGGGTACCGCAACCTCACCGAGCTGGTCTCCCGGGCCTATGTGGAGGGTCAGCGCGACGACCGGCCGCTGGTGGATCCCCAGTGGTTGGTCGGAGTCAGCGACGGCCTCATCGCCCTGTGCGGCAAGGAGAGCGACATCGGCCGCGCCCTGTTGGCCGGTGACGAACGCAGTGCCGAACGTCTGGCCCGCCGGTGGGCCGAGTTGTTCCCCGATCGCCTCTATCTGGAGATTGCCCGCACCGGCCGTCCTGGTGACGAGGATCACCTCCACGCCGCCGTGGCCCTGGCCGGGCGCCTGGACCTGCCGGTGGTGGCCGGCAACGACGTCCGTTTCCTCCACCGCGAGGACTACGAGGCCCACGAGGCGCGAGTGTGCATCCACCAGGGGCACACCCTCGACGACCCCCGCCGGCCGCGGGAGTACAGCGAGGAACAATACCTCAAGACCCCCGAGGAGATGGCCGAGCTGTTCGCCGACATCCCCGAGGCCCTGGAGAACACCCTGGAGATCGCCAAACGCTGCAACCTCGAACTGACCCTGGGCAAGCATTTCCTGCCCGACTTCCCCATCCCCGAGGGGATGAGCGAGGCCGACTACTTCACCCAACAGGCCAAAGAGGGGCTGGAACGGCGCCTGGATCAGCTCTTCGACCGCAACGCCCCCGACTTCGCCGAGCGACGCCGCCCTTATGACGAACGGCTGCAGACCGAGCTGGACGTCATCATCCAGATGGGTTTCCCCGGGTATTTCCTCATCGTCGCCGACTTCATCCAATGGGCCAAGAAAAACGGCATCCCGGTGGGGCCCGGGCGTGGCTCCGGCGCTGGCTCGCTGGTGGCCTATGCGCTGACCATCACCGACCTCGATCCCCTGGCCTACGACCTGCTGTTCGAGCGCTTCTTGAACCCCGAGCGTGTCTCCATGCCCGACTTCGATGTCGATTTCTGCATGGAAGGCCGTGACCGGGTGATCGACTACGTGGCTGAGCGCTACGGACGCGACAAGGTCTCCCAGATCATCACCTACGGTTCCATGGCCGCCAAGGCGGTGGTGCGCGACGTCGGCCGGGTGCTGGGCCACCCCTACGGCTTCGTGGACCAGATCGCCAAGCTCATCCCCTTCGAACTGGGCATGACCCTGGACCGCGCCCTGGAGCAAGAAGAGGCCCTGCGCGAGCGCTACGAGAGCGAAGACGAGGTCCGCGAACTCATCGATTTGGCCAAGAAGCTCGAAGGCCTCACCCGCAACGCCGGCAAGCACGCCGGCGGCGTGGTCATCGCCCCCTCCCGGCTCACCGACTTCACCCCCCTCTACTGCGAAGCGGGCGGCGAGGGCCTGGTGACCCAGTTCGACAAGGACGACGTGGAAGCGGTGGGGTTGGTCAAGTTCGACTTCCT
>JALSHN010000166.1 GCA_026982215.1 Gammaproteobacteria bacterium | reverse complement strand
GCGAGGCCATGGAGGCCAGGGGCGCTCGCGCCTGGCAGCCAGTGGATCGCCAGCGTCCGGTGTCCGCCGCCCTGCGTGCCTATGCGGCCATGACCACCTCCGCCGATCGCGGCGCGGTGCGTGATGTGGAGCGGTTGAACCGTCGGTGAGGGCGGTTCTGTTTTTGGGGCTGGCGGCGGTGTTGTCCGCCTGCGGACTGGGGGTGCACACCGAGACGCGCTCGCTGGGGGAGGCGGCGTTGTCGTTCACGTGGCAGCAATGGCCGCTGCGCCTGGGGGAGCCGGTGGAGGTCTATGTGACCTTGCGTGCCCGCCGGGCGCCGGTGAGTGGTTGTGAGCTGCGGTTGCGCGAGTATCCCCGGCGGCTTCGGGTGGAGGATGACACGGGTTTCGTCGCCGTGCCCGAGACCCGCCCGGCCGGGGTGTATGCCTTGGGGCTGGAACCCTTCGATGAGGCCGGTGAGTGGCTCTTCGAGCTGGAGGTGGATTGCGCCCCTCTCATCCCGCGCCAGCGTTTGTCTTTCCGGGCCGAGGTCGCTTCTTGAGGGGCGCGACTCCCCCGTTGCCCAGGACTTTAAAGATTTCCCTTACCTTGGCGATATGCCTGGCATGGCGCCGGAGGGCGCGCATCGCACAGGGGAATCGCTATGCCCATCAGCGCAAGGGAATTGGCCCAGGGGGTCTCCCAGCTCACGGCATTGCCGGATGTGTGTATCCAGGTCAATCGCATGACCGAGGACGATCGCCATTCGGCGGAGGAGATGGCACGGGTGATCGGTCGCGATCCCGGCCTCACCTCGCAGTTGTTGCGGATCGCCAACAGCGCTTATTACGGCCTCGCTTCGCGGGTGGAGACGGTGACGCGGGCGATCACGGTGATCGGCAACCGTGAGTTGCGTGATCTGGTGTTGGCCACCTCGGTGATCAACCGTTTTTCCGATCTGGCCGAGGATCAGCAGCTGCTGGAGGATTATTGGCGCCATTCGGTGCAGGTGGGCTGCTTGGCGCGGGTCCTGGCGCGCGGGGCGGCGGCGCGGGTGCTCCATGGTGAGCGCCTCTTCGTCGCCGGGCTGTTACACGACATCGGGCGGCTGGTGATGGCGGTACGGATCCCTGAGTTGCTGCGGGTGATGAATGCCCTGGCCCATGCTCAGCGTCTCCCCATGTGGGAGGCGGAGCGGCTGGTGTTCGATCTCGATCACTGCGAGGTGGGGGAGGCGCTGTTGGCCGAGTGGGAATTGCCGGCGTTGTTGCGGGAGACCGCGGCGTTGCACCATCGTCCGTTGGAGGCTACGCATTTTCCCTTGGAGGTGGCCTTGGTCCATGTGGCCGATTGGCTGGCCCGTGGTGAGGGGGAGGTGGATCCGGCGGTGTGGACGGTCACCGGTCTGGATGAGCGCCGCGCCCGCCGTCTGGCGCGGGACAGCGATTTCCATGCCCAGGCGATGGCTCAAGGGTTGTTGAGCCGGTCTTGAGGGGACAGGGTCGCCCGGCGTGGAATGCGGGCCGGGTCCCAGTGCTGGATGGCCCAGCGCCACACGTTCTCCACTTCGTCGCTCTCCTCCACTTCCCGGGGCGGTTCCTGTCCCAGCAGTCTGAGTACCCGGGTGATTTCGCTCACCGGTCGTGTGAGATCGAGGGCCCCCGCCCCCGTGCTTTTGCTCAATTTGCGCCCCGAGGGGTCCACCAATACCGGGAGGTGCAGGGTGGGCGGGGGGGTGAGGCCCAGACAGTGGGCCAGGTAATGCTGCCGGGGGGTGTTGTCCCACAGGTCCGCGCCGCGGACTACTTCGGTGATGCCTTGGGCGGCGTCATCCACCACCACCGCCAATTGGTAGGCGAACAGGCCGTCGGCGCGACGGAGCACGAAGTCACCCACGTCCTGCGCCAGGTTTTGTCTCAGTTCGCCTTGGATGGGATCGTAACAGCGCCAGGTGGTGGCGGGGACGCGCAGGCGCAGGGCGCGTCCGGGTCCGTCTCGGTGACCCTGGTCGCGGCAGGTGCCGGGGTAGATTAAGCCCCATGGGCCGCGCCGAGCGGCGGCCTGCCAGGTCTTGCGGCTGCAGCGGCAGACGTAGGTCACCTCTCGCAACCGCTCTAGGGCCGCGTGGTAGGCCTCGTCCCGTTCGCTCTGCTGCCAGGGGGGGGCGTCCCAGTGGAGCCCCAGCCGTTCCAGGTCGTGCAACAGGCGGTCACGCCACTGGGGGCGGCAGCGGTGGCGGTCCACGTCTTCGATGCGCAGCAACCATTGCCCGCCCTGACTGCGGGCCTGGAGGTAGCTTCCCGCCGCGGCCAGTAGTGAGCCCAGGTGCATCGGGCCGGTGGGCGAGGGGGCGAAACGGCCTCGATAGCTGAATTTCATGTCATCTTTGTGGGGGTGTGTCCAGCCCGTCTCAAGAGGAGAGAGGCTCTCGCCGATGAGGGAGCGAGGAGCCCCGAGTCCAGGGAGAGACCATGAATCGCGCCGTTTCTGCTCGTCTGTTGGCCCGCGCCCGGGCGGTGCCGATCCTCAAGAAGTTGTCGTTGTTCCAGGGCCTGGTGGAGGATGAGTTGCTGAAGGTGCTGGGCATGTGTAAGGCCACCCAGCTGGCCGCCGGTGAACGTCTGTTCGAACAGGGGGAGGCCGGCGCCAGCCTCTATATTTTGCTCGCCGGCCGCATGGAGATCATCGTCGCCGGCAAAGGGGTGGTGCATGTCATGGGGCCGGGGGAGGTGGTGGGGGAGATCGGTCTGGTGTGCAGTCGATTCCGGCGGACCGCCGCCGCCCGAGCGCTGGAGGACTGTGTGTTGTTGCATCTCTATGCCGATATTTTCCATGAAACGGTGAAGAGTCATCCGCGGCTGGGCTATGTGATCATGCGTAATGTGGCCCATACCCTGGCGCAGAGGTTGGTGGAGCGTAATCAGTCCACCGACGAGGGGTGACGCCGGTGCTGCCACCACCCCCACAGTCCCAGGGGGATGCCGCCGAGGGCGCCGTAGAGGTGGGCATCCACCAGCACTGGGCCGCCGGCCCCGGCCTCGCTGCCCGGCAACGGGCCGAAGAGTTGTTCATAGGCCAGTTTGGCCCCCACCGCCGCCAGTAGTCCCAGCCCCCAGCGACGGTCACAGGCCGTCTCGCTGAGGGCCCCGGTCACGAACAGGCCGTGGAGCACTCCCGAGAGACCGACGTAGCGCTGGACTTCCGGGTTGAGAAGGTGGATGGTCGCCCCCACGACCAC
>JALSHN010000165.1 GCA_026982215.1 Gammaproteobacteria bacterium | reverse complement strand
CGGGATCTTGGGACGGGCCAGGCTCAGTCCCAGGAGGGTGAACACCCCGTCCTTGTGGATACGGTCCAGGTCCACCGCCCCCGGATCGAGCGCCAGCTCCAGGCGCACCCCGCCCCGTTCCACCGTCAACTGCGCCGGCTTCCCCTGGATCACATGCTCCAACAAGGCCATGCGCACCGATTCGGCGGTGGGGGTCTCACGCCCGTCCACCGCCACGATGTGATCCCCCGGGGCCAGGCCGGCGACTGCGGCCGGAGCGCCCGGCTGCACCTCATCCACCACCGCCTTCAGACCAGGGACGCCGATGATGAAAATCAACCAGTACAACACGATGGCGAGGAAGAAATTGAACAACGGCCCGGCGGCGACGATGGCGATGCGCCTGCCCACACTCTGGCGGTTGAAGGCCCGGTGGACCTCCTCGGGGGGGACCGGACCCTCGCGCTCGTCGAGCATCTTCACATACCCCCCCAAGGGGAAAGCGGCGATGACGTATTCGGTGCCGTCGCGGTCCTGCCCCAGGCGCAGCAAGGTGCGGCCGAAGCCCACCGAGAAACGCAGCACCTTCACCCCACAACGCCGGGCCACCCAGAAATGCCCGAATTCGTGCACGGTGATGAGAATGCCCAGGGCCAGGGCGAAGGACACCAGGGAGACGAGGAGGCTCATGCCACCTCCCCGATGCGCCTGCGGACGAATTCCCGTGCCCGGCGATCCGCCGCCAGCACCGTCTCCAAGGAATCCGCCGCCTGCACCTCCACCGCGGTCAGGGCCGCCTCGATGAGGCGGGGGATGTCGAGAAAGCCGATGCGCCGATCCAGAAAGGCCGCCACCGCTTCTTCATTGGCGGCGTTGAGTACCGCCGTGGCGGTACCACCGGTCCGCAACGCCCGGTAGGCCAGTTCGAGACAAGGGAAGCGCTGGCTGTCGGCCGTTTGGAAATCCAGGCGGGCGCAACTCACCAAGTCCAGCGGTGCCACCCCCGAGGTGATGCGTTCCGGCCAGGCCAGGGCGTAGGCGATGGGGGTACGCATGTCCGGGTTGCCCAACTGGGCCAGCATGGAACCGTCGTGGTAGTCCACCAGGGAATGGACGATGCTCTGACGGTGCACCACCACTTCCAGGCGCTCCGGGGGCAGACCGAACAACCAATGGGCCTCGATCACCTCCAGCCCCTTGTTCATCATCGTTGCCGAGTCCACTGAGATCTTGCGGCCCATCGCCCAATTGGGATGGGCGCAGGCCTGTTCGGGCGTGATCTCCGCCAGGGCCTCCCGAGGGGTGTCACGGAAGGGGCCGCCGGAGGCGGTGAGGACGATGCGGCGCACGCCACGCGTCTGCGGTCGCGCCCGTTCATCCACCGGCAGACACTGGAAAATAGCGCTGTGTTCGCTGTCCACCGGCAGGATCAATGCCCCGGAGCGGCGCGCCGCCTCCATGAACAGCGCCCCCGAGAGCACCAGCGATTCCTTGTTGGCCAGCATCACCCGCTTGCCTGCCTCCACCGCGGCCAGGGCCGGGGGCAGGCCAGCGGCGCCGACGATGGCCGCCATCACCAAGGGCGCATCCTCGTGCCGGGCCGCCTCCACCAGCGCCTCGGGGCCATGGGCCACCCGGGTGGCGATCCCATCGGCCACCAACCCCGCCCGCAGGCGCTCGGCGGCCTCGGCATCGGCCACCACCGCCAGTTCCGGCTGGAAACGGCGGCATTGCTCCCGCAGGCGCTCCACCTGACGGTGCCCGGTGAGGGCGACGATGCGGAAACGGTCCGGGTGACGTGCTACCACGTCCAAGGTGCTTTCACCGATGGAACCGGTACTCCCCAGGATGGTGAGTCCCTGCATCAACTGGCCCTCCCGATCACCTGCCACCCCAGGGCGAACCAAGGCGCGGCGGCAGTGAGACTGTCGATCCGATCCAACACCCCGCCATGTCCGGGCAGCAATTGGCTGGAGTCCTTCACCCCGGCCTCGCGCTTCATCAGGCTCTCCAGCAAGTCACCCAACACCGACATCGCCACCACCACCAGCGACAGGGCCACGAACGGCCAGGGAGAGGCCTGGGGCAAGAGCACCAGCGCCGCCCCCCAGGACCACAGCACGGCAGCCCCCATGCCGCCCACCACCCCTTCCCAGCTCTTGCCGGGGCTGGTACGCGGGGCCAACTTGCGCCGTCCCAAGACCCGGCCGACGAAATAAGCACCGCTGTCGGCGATCCAGATGAGAATCATCAAGTACAATACCAGCCGCGGGTCGGCTTGATGCAGCCACACCACCGCCCACAACGCCGGCAACAACACCCAAGGCCCCATCAACCCCTTGACGCCCCCGGCATGCGGCGGTGCCCCGCGTTCGTAGCGCCACACCAGATTGACGGCATAGCTCCACCACAGCACCGCCAGGGCCAACACCCAGAGCGACCAGGGGCGCAGCAACGGCTCGAGCCACCACCCCAGACCGCCCAGAAGCAGCCCATAACCCCAGGCGGCCGCCGGGGAACGCAGACCACACAGACGGGCCCACTCCCAACCCGCCAACACGATCACCAACGACAGGAGCGCCGCCAGCGCCGCAGTGGGCAGCCACAGCACCCCGCCCACCACCAGCGGGATGAGGACCAAGGCGGTCAACACCCGTTGTCTAAGCATGACCGCCCTGTTGCTGCTCCACCTGCTCCCCAGTCTGGCCGAAACGCCGTTGGCGCGAGGCGTAATCCACCAAGGCGGCCTCGAAGGCCTCCACGTCGAAGTCGGGCCACAAGACGTCGGTGAAATAGAGCTCGGTGTAGGCCAACTGCCAGAGGAGGAAATTGCTGATGCGTTTCTCGCCACCGGTACGGATGAACAGATCGGGCTCGGGAAAGGCGGCCAGGGCCAGGTGTCGGGCGAAAACGGGCTCATCGATCGCCCCCGGCTCCAGCACCCCTTCCCGCGCCTGCCGGGCCAACGCCCGGGCCGCCTGGATGATGTCCCAACGCCCCCCGTAATTGGCGGCGATCACCAGCTTGAGGCCGTCGTTGCCGGCGGTGAGGCGCTCGGCCTGCTCGATGTGGCGCTGGAGTTTGTCGGGAAAGCCCTCGCGGGCACCAACGATGTGGAGACGGACGTTGTTGCGGTTGAGGCGACGCACCTCGTTCTTCAAGGCGGTGAGGAACAGCTCCATGAGCAACCCCACCTCCTGGCGGGGACGACGCCAATTCTCGCTGGAGAAGGCGAACAGGGTGAGCACCTCCACCCCCAAC
>JALSHN010000164.1 GCA_026982215.1 Gammaproteobacteria bacterium | reverse complement strand
GCTGGATCAGGAGGCCGCCGGAATGGTGGCCCGGCGGGCCGAGGAGGGCGGTGATGCCTGATTTCGGGCTCGATTGGTTGCTGCCTCTGGATCGCCTGCTCGTCCAGGGCGGAGCGGTGATGTGGGTGATTTTGGGGGCCACGGTGCTGCTGTGGGTGTTGATCATCGAGCGCTATCTGTTTGTCTGGCGTGAGTGGCCGGTGGTGGAGGCGCGCCTGAAGGCGGCCTGGCGGCGGCGTCAGGATCGTGTGTCGTGGTATGCCCGCCAGGTGCGCGGGCAGTTGGTGGCCGAGGGACGGGCGCTGTTGTTGCGGCGCCTGTCGTTGTTGCGGGCGCTGACGGTGGTGCTGCCGCTGTTGGGGTTGTTGGGCACCGTGGCCGGGATGGGACATACCTTCGAGGTGATGGCGGTGTTCGGTACCGGGAATGTGCGCGGGATGGCCGCCGGGATCTCCCAGGCCTTGCTCACGACCTTGGCGGGGTTGGTGGGTACGTTGTCGGGCCTGTATTTCTCCGCCCATCTGGATCATCGCGCCGAGCGCCTCACCGCCCGCCTCAACGGGGAATTGACCCTGGAGGAGGCGGGATGAGGCGGCGGGGAAAACGATTGGGGAGTCGGCGGGCGGTGGAGGTCAATCTCACCCCGATGATCGATATGGTGTTCATTTTATTGATTTTTTTTATTGTCTCCACCACCTTCGTCAAGGAGACCGGAGTGGAGGTGGAGCGTCCCACCGCTGCCAGCGCCCATAAACAACAGGCCAGCATTCTCATCGCGGTGACCGAGTCCGGTGAGGTGTGGATGGAGAATCGCCGCATCGCGCCGCGGGCGGTGCGGGCGATGGTGGAGCGGGCCCTCGCTCAGACACCGGAGGCGGCGGTGGTGGTGGTGGCCGATCGTGGCTCGCGTACCGGGGTGGTGATGGAAGTGATGGATCAGGCGCGCCTGGCGGGGGTGGCCCATGTGGCCTTGGCGGCCCGTACGCCAGGAGGATGAGTATGAGGGGGGCCCTGCGCGCGGTGTTGGCGTTGTTCGTGGGCACGGCAGTGGCCCTGGCGCTGTTTTTGACGGTGGCGGCCATGGTGCATCGTGACGGTGGTGTCCCGGAGGTGCCGGAGGGGTTGCGGGAGGTGAGTTTCGTCCGCTTGTCGCCGGAACCGCCTCCGCCGCCACCCGAGGCCTTGCCGCCGCCTCCACCGCCACCACCGGTGGAGCCGCCTCCACCGCCCGATCTGCCGCAGGTCACGGCCGAGCTGGGGGGGCTGGCAGTGGCCTTGCCGACGCCGCATTTGCACCCGGATCTGGGGGGTGGCCCGGATCTGTCGGCTTTGAAGATGGGGGAGACGCGTGAGGTGGTGGCGGTGGCGACACCACGGCCGGCGTATCCGTTGCGGGCGCAACGCTTGGGGTTGTCGGGCCGGGTGGTGGTGGAGTTCACCGTGACCGAGGAAGGGCGTGTGCGGGATCCGCGTATCGTTTCCGCCGAGCCGCCGGGGGTGTTCGATCGGGCGGTGTTGCGCGGTGTGCGTCGCTGGCGTTTCAAGCCGCGTGTGGAACAGGGGCGGCCGGTGGCGGTACGCATTCGTCAGGCAGTGGTGTTTACTCCAGGGGAGGAGGGGTAGATGAGAGCGGTTTTGTGGGTGTTTTGCCTGGTGGTGGCTTGGGCTCCGGCTGTGCCGCTGGCTCAGGAGGGGGGTGGGGTTTCTCCAGGGGTGGCCCGTGCCCTGGCCATCGTCTCGGAGGCGATGGATGCCGGTCGGGAGGCGGAGGCGCTGGAGCGTCTGGAGGTGTTGAGCGGGCGTCGTCTGCGGCCACTGGAACGGGCGTTGGTGGCACAGACGCAGGGGTATTTGTTGGCCCGTGCCGAACGCTATCCCGAGGCCATTGCGGCATTCCGTACGGCGCTGGAGACCGGGGCGCTGCAGGGGCGGGCGTTGCAGGATCTGCGTCTCAATCTGGGGCAGTTGTTGTTGGCGGAGGGGGAGGATGAGGCCGGACTGGCGGTGTTGCAGGCTTGGCGGGAGGCCGGCGGTGAGCTGACGCCGTCGCTGGTGGATTGGCTGGCGTATGCCTATTACCGCAGCGGACGGGCGGGGGAGGCGGCGGCGTTGCTGGATCGGGCCTTGGGGCGTTTCCCGCCCCGGCGCACGTGGTATGAGTTGCGGGCGGCTTTGTATCTGGAGGCGGATGAGCTCGAGGAGGCGGTGGCGCTGTTGCGTCAGGCATTGGCCCGTTTCCCGGGTTCGGCCTTTTTCTGGCGTCAGTTGGCAGCGGCTCAGTTGCGCCTGGAACGCGAGGGAGAGGCGCTGGCGTCTTTGATGGTGGCCTGGCAGCAGGGGTTGTTGCCAGCCGATGACGTGGTGTTGATGGCGCGTTTGTTTGCCCGGGTGGGGGCGCCGTATCATGGGGCGAGGTTGTTGCGCGAGGTCTTGGTGGAGGGCCGTTTGCCCGCGGATGGCGAGCGCTGGGGACTGGTGGGGGAGTTGTTCGCTCAGGCCCGCGAGCGGGAGGCGGCGTTGGTGGCGTTCGGTCGGGCGGCGCGCCTGAGCCGTGACGGGCGGTGGGATCTGCGCCGGGGTGAGCTGTTGGTGGGGCTGGCCCGCTGGCAGGATGCTGAATCGGCCTTGGAGGCAGCGTTGGAGAAGGGCCTGGAGCGGCCGGGACGGGCGCGTTATCTCTTGGGGGTGGCCTTGGCCGAACAGGGGCGGCATGAGGCGGCCCGAGCCCGTTTCCAGGTGTTGCGCGATGATGCCCATTTGGGGCCGTTGGCGCGTCAGTGGTTGCAGCGCCTGGAGGCGGGGTGAGCGAGGCCCCGGAGAGGGGCCTCTTGCGATTAGGGGGATTCGTCGGGGGCTTCTTCGGCCAGCAGCCGCCAGTCTCGGTCGAGGTGGTAGTGGTTGAGGTGTTCCGCTGGCTTGGTGATGAGGTGGGCCTGGGTCCGTGAGGGTTGGGTGAGGTATTCCACTACCAGCAACCACAGGGCGCGGCTGCGCAGCCGGTCGTGTTGTTCCCGGCTCAGGGGCAGCCCGTGTTCCGGCCAGGATTCGCGCAGGCCTTTCACCAGTACCCGGTGGGTGTGCTGGTGTTTTTCCACTTGGAGGGTGTCTTTGTTTTCCAGGGCGACGCGGTAGCCGCGGACCTCGAACCAGGCGGCGGCGAAGGTGAGAGCGGCCTTGTCTTCGTAGCCTGGGCCGGTGGATTCGGCGCCGGGTTCGATGCGGCAGCGGGGACCGTTGTTGCCGTTGCCGACGGGGTGGAGCAGGGTGGGGATGGCG
>JALSHN010000163.1 GCA_026982215.1 Gammaproteobacteria bacterium | reverse complement strand
GGTTTCTTTTTGCGGCGCGGCGGCCCAGCGTTGCCAGTCGGCCAGCTCTTCCAGCCGTTGTTGCGCCCGTTCCAGGCGGCTGCGGAGTTTGCCGGCGGGGGGAGGCAGCTGGCTGAGGCGGCGTTCGATGCGTTGTTGCAGCCGGCGGGCCTGGTGCAGCCGGCCGCCGCTCACCGCTCGTTCCAGGGCGGCGAGATCCCGCCGCAGCTCGCCCCAGTCGGCCGAGACGGTGGGGCCGGGGGTGAGTTCGGCCAGCCGCCGACGCAGGGTTTCTACGGCGGGGAGCTCGGGGGGGAGGGATTGCAGCTCGCGCCGCAGGGCAGCGATGTCTTCCGCCGCGGGGGGTGTTTGCGCCTGCAGGGCTTGCAGCCGGTGTTCGAGGGCCTGGAGGCGGGGGGTGAGTGCTTGCAGCCGTTCCAGGCGCGCCAGGGCCTGTTCCACCCGTTGGACGGCTTGGCGGTAATGGGCGCTGTCGCGTTGTTCTTCGTCCGCGGGCAGGGGGAGACGGTCGGCCCAGGCGCGGGTCTGGAGTTGCAGCATCCGCCGGGCGCTGCTCAGGTCGCTGGGGTCGATGTCGTTGCGCGCCTCGAGGTCTTGAGCGAGGCGTTCGAGGCTTTGCAGCAGTTCGCGCCGCGCCGTGCGGGCCTCACTTTCCCGCCGGTGGCGTGCTTCTTGGGCGCGTAGTTCCTCGAGGTGGGCCTGGATGCGGGCATGCACCCGCTGCCATTGGTCTCGTTGTTCGTCCTCGGGGGGCAGGGGTTGTGCCTGCCAGGCCTGTTCCAGGCGTTGGAGCTGGTGGGCCACGGCCTCGGCGCTGCGAAGGTGGCGCAGACCGTCGAGGGTGGTGAGCAGCCGTCGGCGCTCGGCACGGACTTCTTCGGGAAGGCGGGCGGCGGCGCGCAGGGCGTCGATGCGTTGCTGCAGGGCGCGCGCGAGCCGTTTGTCTTTGTTGCGCAGGGTCTTGCGGGCCCGCTCCAGCAGGGGCAGGTCGTCGGGAAGGCGGTCGAGGAGCTGTTGGCGTTGGGTGGGGTCGTGTTCGCGCACCAGGCGTTCCAGCAAGGTCTCTGGGTCGTTCAGGCGGGCCAGGGCCGCTTCACGCCGGGGGTGGTCTTCGCTGTGGGCGATGTGGCGCAGTACGGCCTCGGGGAGTGGGTCGGGCAGGGTCTCGTGGTGGCGTAGCAGTTCGCCGAGGCGTTGGGTGGCCTCGGTGGCCAGGGGGCCTTCGAGGAGTGAGAGCAGGAGTTCGATGTCGTCCAGGCGTTGTAGGGCGCGGCGGCGGACCTCGAGTTCGGGATCTTGTGCCAGCAGGCGTTGGAGGATTTGCCGCGCGTCAGGATCGGTCGGGTCCAGGCGGGATACCGCCTCAGCGCGGATGCGGGGGTCGGGGTGTTGCCAGCGGGGTCGGAAGAATCGGCGCAGCATGGGCGTTCCGGTACTGCCAGTGGGAGGGTCATTCTAGCAGTAGCCGCGGCCTCAGTCCTGGGGCGGGGTGTCTTCGGGGCGAAGGCTGAGTTTGAGGCCGTGGCGGCCGATCTGGCCTTTCTCCAGATTGATGCGTAGCCGGAGGTTGTTGGGGGAGTCGGCGTTGCGCAGTGCCTCTTTGAGTTCGATCTGGCCGTCCTTGTAGAGCTGGAACAGGGCGTGGTCGAAGCTCTGCATGCCGAGATTGGTGGATTTTTCGATGATTTCCGGCAGCAGGTGAAAATCGCCTTTGTGGATCACGTCGGAGACGCGGGGGGTGGCCAGAAGGACTTCCACGGCGACCACCCGCCGTTTCTTCAGGCCTTTGAGCAGCCGCTGGGAGACGATGCCGCGGAGGTTGAAGCTGAGGTCCATGCGGATTTGGGCATGGCGGTCTTCGGGGAAGAAGTTGAGGATGCGTTCGAAGGCCTGGGTGGCGTTGGTGGCGTGGAGGGTGGAGAGTACCAGGTGGCCGGTCTGGGAGAAGGCCAGGGCGTGTTCCATGGTCTCGCGGTCACGGATCTCGCCGATGAGGATGACGTCGGGGGCCTGACGCAGGGTGTTTTTCAGCGCCTCGGCGTAATCGGTGGTGTCGATGCCCACTTCCCGCTGGTTGACGATGGATTTCTTGTGGCGGTGCATGAATTCCACCGGGTCTTCGATGGTGATGATGTGCCCGGCGGCATGGGTGTTGCGGAAGTCGATCAACGAAGCCAGCGAGGTGGATTTGCCCGAGCCGGTGCCGCCGACGAACAGCACCAGCCCGCGTTTTTGCATCACCAGTTTGGTGAGGATGGGGGGGAGTCCCAGGGTCTGGAAATCGGGGATGTCGGTCTTGATGTGGCGGGCCACCAGCGCCACTTGGTTCCTCTGGTGGAAGCAGTTGACGCGGAAGCGGCCGACACCGGGGACGGACAGGGCGAGGTTGAGTTCGTGGGTGCGGGCGAATTCCTCGCGTTGGTCGGCATTCATGATCTCACGGGCGATGGCGGCCACCTCGTCGGGGCCGAGGCGTTCCTCGCCCAGGTGCACCAGTTCGCCCTGGACCTTGGCGCAGGGGGGCGCGCCGGTGGTGAGGTAGAGGTCCGAGGCCTCGATCTCGCACATCTGCCGTAGCAGGGCTTCCAGACGCATGCGGTTCTCCTTGGGATCGTGGGGAAGATTCGGCAGTGCGAGGGAAGTTCTTGAGGGGATGAGGCAAGCGGGCCTATGCTGGCCCGATCTGGGGAGGAGTCATGGAGTTGAATACGAGCGAATTGCCCGAGCCGTTGAGGGCGGTGGTGACGGCACGTTGGGACGAGATTCGCCGCCGGGCCGACGAGGCCGGGGTGGATCTCGCCCCCTTGGCCAGCCACCCCCAATGGCCGGCGGTATTGGCCGGGAGCGAATTCGTTGCCCGCGCCGCCCTGGTCGCCCCCCAGGTGGTGGTGGGTTTGGTCCAGGGGGAGGAGCTGGCGTGGGAAAAGGGCCTGGAGGCGTATCGCACCGCCCTGACCCCGCTGGTGGAGTCCGCTGAGGACGAGCCAGAGCTGGGGCGGGTACTGCGGCGTTTCCGTCGTCGGGAGATGGTGCGCATCGCCTGGCGGGAGCTGGGGGGCACGGTACCGGAGACGGTGATTCTGGCAGAGCTGTCTGCCCTGGCCGAGGCCTGTATCGATCTGGGACTGGCTCGTCTGAGCGCTTGGCAGGCCATCGAGCAAGAGCAACCGCTGGATGCCCATGGCCGGCCAATCTCTTTGGTGGTGTTGGGTATGGGCAAGCTGGGCGGGGGTGAACTCAATTTCTCCTCCGACGTGGACCTGATCTTCGCCTATCGTCAAGAGGGCGAGGTGGG
>JALSHN010000162.1 GCA_026982215.1 Gammaproteobacteria bacterium | reverse complement strand
TGAGCCTGATGGCCTATGCCCTGGGCCTGCCCGCCTTCATGCTGGTGAAGATCCTCGCCCCCGGCTACTACGCCCGCCAGGACACCCGCACCCCGGTCCGCATCGGCATCATCGCCATGGTGGCCAACATGGGGCTCAATCTGCTCTATGTGTTGCCCTGGGTCTGGAGCGACACTCCCGGCCCCCACACCGCCCTCGCCCTGGCCACCGCCAGCTCCTCCTGGCTCAATGCCGCCCTGCTCTACCGGGGTCTGCGCCGCGATGGCCACCTGCGCCACCAAGGCGGTTGGGGGGGGCTGATCCTCCGCCTGGGCCTGGCCAACGGGGTGATGCTGGCCCTGCTCATCGGCCTCACCCCCGAATTGACGGCCTGGACTGCAGTCCCCACCCTCACCCGGGCCGGCTGGCTCCTTGGCCTCATTCTTCTGGGTGCGGGGGCCTATTTCGCCGTACTCGCCGCGGGAGGCCTGCGACCCCGCCACCTGCGGGCACCCTCATGACCGCGGTGGGCGGCGCCTTGGGCTATAATCCGCCTTTCCCCGCTTTCGGCCGAACCATGGACTTCATTCGCGGTCTGCACAACCTGCGTCCTCACCATCACGGCACGGTGGCCACCATCGGCAATTTCGATGGCGTCCACCGCGGACATACCCACCTCATCGAGCATTTGGCCGCCAGCGCGGGGGGATCGGGACTGCGTACCACCCTGGTCACCTTCGAGCCCCTCCCCAGTGAATTTTTCGCCGGCGATCACGCCCCGCCGCGGCTCACCCGGCTTCGGGAAAAACTGGAACTCCTCGCCAAGCTGCCGGTGGACCAGGTGCTGTGCCTGCGCTTCGATGCCCGGCTGGCCGCCCTCTCGCCCGAAGACTTCGTCCGCCGGGTGTTGGTGGATGGGCTGGGGGTTCGTCACTTGCTGGTCGGGGACGACTTCCGCTTCGGCCATCGTCGCCAGGGGGATTTCCGCCGCCTGGCCCAACTGGGTCAGGCCTTGGGCTTCACCGTGGAGACCGCCCCCACCCTCATCGACCACGGCGAGCGCATCAGCTCCACCCGCATCCGCGCCGCCCTCGCTGGCGGCGAGCTGGATCTGGCCCAGCGCCTGCTCGGCCACCCCTACCACATGAGCGGTCGCGTGGCCCGTGGCGACCAGCGAGGCCGGGAACTGGGCTTTCCCACCGCCAACGTTCACCTCCACCGCCGCAACAGCCCGGTGCGCGGGGTGTTCGCGGTGGAGGTACTGGGGGTGTCGGACCGCCCATGGCCGGCGGTGGCCAACGTCGGCATCCGCCCCACCGTGGACGGCGGACGCCGGGCCTTGCTGGAGGTCCACCTGTTGGACTTCCATGGCGATCTCTACGGCCGCCATCTCCAGATCCGTTTCTGCCGTTTCATCCGTCCCGAGCGCCGCTTCCCCGACCTGGCCGCCCTGCGCGCCCAGATCGCCGCCGATGTGGTGGTGGCCAGAGATTTCTTCAACGAACATCAGGAAGACGACTACCGTGAGCGACTACAAATCCACCCTTAATCTGCCCCACACCGACTTCCCCATGCGCGGCAACCTCCCCAAGCGCGAGCCGGAGCGCCTGCGCCACTGGGAATCACTGGACCTCTACTACCGCCTGCGCGCCGAACGGGCCGGGCGGGACAAGTTCATCCTCCATGACGGCCCCCCCTATGCCAACGGCGCCATCCACATCGGCCATGCGGTCAACAAGATCCTCAAGGACATCATCGTCAAGGCCAAGAGCCTCTCCGGCTTCGATGCCCCCTACGTCCCCGGTTGGGACTGCCATGGGCTGCCCATCGAACTGCAAGTGGAAAAGACCGTCGGCAAGGCCGGCGAGCAGGTCTCCGCTGCCGAATTCCGTCGAGCGGCCCGGGAATACGCCGCCAGCCAGGTGGAGGCGCAAAAGGCCGACTTCCAACGCCTGGGCGTGCTGGGTGACTGGGCCCAACCCTATCTCACCATGAACCCCCGCTACGAGGCCGACACCGTGCGTGCCCTGGCCCGCCTGGTGGAGGCCGGCCACGTGGTCAAGGGCGAGAAACCGGTCCACTGGTGCACCGATTGCGGTTCTGCCCTGGCCGAGGCCGAAGTGGAATACCGCCCCCACCACGCCACCGCCATCGACGTCCGCTTCCCGCTGCTGGATCCCCCGGCGCTGATCCACGCCCTCCACCACGTGGAAGGCGAGGAATTCGGCGACACCCCCCCCGTCTCAGTGGTCATCTGGACCACCACCCCATGGACCCTCCCCGCCAACGAAGCGGTGGCGGTCCATCCCGAGCTGGACTACGCCCTCGTGGAGATGGAAGGCCCCGCCGGCCGCGAATGGGTGCTGCTGGCCGAGGCCCAGATCAAGGACTGCCTGGTGCGCTGGGATGCGGAACGCTATCGGGTGCTGGCCTATGGACCCGGCCGCGCCCTCACCGAGGCCGGCCTGAAACTGCGCCACCCCTTCCTGGACAAGGAAGTCCCCCTGATCACCGCCGCCCACGTCACCACCGGCGCCGGCACCGGCCTGGTCCACATCGCCCCGGCCCATGGTGAGGAAGACTACGTGGCCGGTCGCGAACACGGCCTGCCCATGACCAACCCGGTGGGCGGCGACGGCCGCTTCCTGCCCGACACCCCTCACTTCGCCGGCCGCCACGTCCTCGAGGCCGACGCCGAGGTCATCGAGGTCCTCAAGGCCCATGGCAACCTGATCCACGCCGAGCGCATCGAACACAGCTATCCCCACTGCTGGCGCCACAAGACCCCGGTGATCTTCCGCGCCACTCCGCAGTGGTTCATCGCCATGGACGAGAACGGCCTGCGTCCTCAGGCCCTCTCCGCCATCGAACGGGTCCGTTGGATCCCCCAGTGGGGGCAGAAGCGCATCGAGGGCATGGTGGCCGACCGTCCCGACTGGTGCATCTCGCGGCAACGGGCCTGGGGCGTCCCCATCCCCTTCTTCATCCACAAACAGACCGGTGAGCTCCACCCCGACACCGTGGCACTGATGGAACGCATCGCCGAACGCATGGAAGAAGACGGCATCGAGGCCTGGCACCGGCTCGATCCCGCCGAACTGCTGGGCGAGGAGGCCGAAGAGTACTTCAAGAGCCAAGACACCCTCGACGTCTGGTTCGACTCCGGGGTGAGCCACTACGCCGTGCTCGACCGCCGGGCCGAGTTGGGCCTCCCCGCCGACCTCTACCTGGAGGGCTCCGACCAACACCGCGGCTGGTTCCAATCCTCCTTGCTCACCTCGGTGGGCATCCGCGGCGGCCGCCCCCCCTACCGGGCGGTGCTCACCCACG
>JALSHN010000161.1 GCA_026982215.1 Gammaproteobacteria bacterium | reverse complement strand
GGGAGGAAGTCCTCGGGGGGGGTGTCACGCTCGACGGTGACCATTTGTGCACGGGGGATCATGATGTCACGGACTTGCATCTCGGAGACCGCCAGGACCCCTTCGATCATCGCCAGGGCCTCGGCGTCGAGGATGCCGCGTTGTTCGGCTTCTCTGAGGGTTTCCAGGAGTTGGTCCCGGTCCCGGGGCTCGCCGATCAGGGCCTGGCCGATGCGTTCCAGCCAGCTGCGATTGCCCTCGGAACCGTTGCTAGGTCGGTCTTCTTTCATGCGCTTTGGTCTCGGTAGGGGTCGGGAAAACCAAGTCGGGTGAGGAGTCGGATTTCTAAAGCCTCCATGCGTCGGGCCTCGGCCTCGTTTATATGGTCGTAGCCGAGGAGATGCAAGGTCCCGTGGATCACCAAGTGGGCCCAGTGGGCCTCCAGGGTCTTGCCTTGGGCTCGGGCCTCGCGGACGATCACTGGGGCACACAGCACCAGATCCCCCAGGGGGAAGTCGGCCTCAATGCCCGACGGGGGCGGGTAGGGGAAGGAGAGGACGTTGGTGGGACGGTCGCGGTGGCGGTAGTCACGGTTGAGGGTGCGGCTTTCGGTTTCGTCGACGATGCGCACACCGATGAGGGCGTCCCGGTGCTCGGGGGGCAGGGCGGCGCCGATCCAGCGTTGTAGGCTGGTTTGGTCGGGCAGGCCGTCGCGCTCATCGACGGCGAGCTGTAATTCGATGCGCGGGCTCATGAGCGCTCGTTCGCGTTGTTGCGCTTTTCGAAGCGTTCGTAGGCGGCCACCACCCGTTGTACCAGCGGGTGGCGGACCACGTCGGTGTCGAGGAAGTGGGTGAAGCTGATGCCGTCCTCGCCTTGCAGCACTTCGATGGCCTGGGCCAGGCCGGAGGTGCGGCCAGGCGGGAGGTCCACCTGGCTGACGTCTCCAGTGATTACTGCCTTGGAGCCGAAGCCGATGCGGGTGAGGAACATCTTCATCTGTTCCACGGTGGTGTTCTGAGCCTCGTCGAGGATGACGAAGGCCTCGTTGAGGCTGCGTCCGCGCATGAAGGCCAGGGGGGCTACTTCGATGACGTTGCGCTCCATCAGCCGTCCCACTTGTTCGAAGCCGAGCATTTCGTAGAGGGCGTCATAGAGGGGACGCAGATAGGGGTCGACTTTCTGGGCCATGTCGCCGGGGAGGAAGCCGAGACGCTCCCCGGCCTCCACCGCCGGACGGGTGAGGATGAGGCGGTTGACCCGATGGGTTTCCAGCGCCTCCACCGCGCAGGCGACGGCGAGGTAGGTCTTGCCGGTGCCGGCGGGGCCGACGCCGAAGTTGATGTCGTGGCGCTGGATGCGTTGCAGGTAGCGCCGTTGATTGGGGCCGCGGGCCTTGATCACCATGCGGCGCAGGCGCAGGCTGGTGGGGGGCGCGGGATCCTCGTCCCGCCGTCGGTGGTGTTCCCGCAGGGCCAGGTGTACCCGTTCGGGGGTCACGTCGTCGCCGGCCTCGGCGTAGAGGTCGCTGAGGACGCGGGCGGCGGTTTCCACTTGGTGGCTGGCGCCCTGGATGGAGAAGCGAGCGCCGCGGCGGTGGATGGTGACACCCAGGTCGCCTTCCATCTGCCGCAGGTGGGCCTCCAGCGGACCGCACAGGTTGGCCAGCCGTTGGTTGTCTTCCGGTTCCAGGTGGAGTTCGCGGGTGGTGGTGTCGTTCAAGGGGCCGTTCACAGGGTACCGATGACGGAGTCGCTTGGCAGGGGATCGTCGAGGCCCAGTGCCCGGCCGCGAAGGGAGTTGGGCAGGGCTTCGGTGATGCTCACTTGCACGAAACGGCCGATCCATTCCCGGGGGCCGGGGAAGTTGACCACACGGTTGTTTTCCGTGCGTCCGCGCAGCTCGTCCGGGTTTTTCTTGGAGGGGCCTTCCACCAGAATGCGCTGGCGGCTGCCCACCATGGCGCGGGCGATGGATTGGGCCTGTTGGCTGAGCCGTTGTTGCAGCAGGAACAGCCGTTGTTTCTTGGTTTCCTGGGGGACGTCGTCGGGCAGCATCGCCGCGGGGGTGCCCGGGCGGGGGCTGTAGACGAAGCTGAAGGAGTGGTCGAAGCCGATCTCGGCGATGAGGTCCATGGTGGCCTGGAAGTCGGCCTCGGTCTCGCCGGGGAAGCCGACGATGAAGTCCGACGACAATGAAAGGTCGGGGCGGGCCTCGCGCAGGCGGCGGATCTTCTGTTTGTATTCCAGGACGGTGTGCCCGCGTTTCATCAGGGTGAGGATGCGGTCGGAGCCGCTCTGCACGGGCAGGTGCAGGTGACTCACCAGTTTGGGTTCCTCGGCGAAGGCCTGGATCAGGCTGTCCGTCATCTCCACCGGGTGGGAGGTGGTGAAGCGGATGCGTTCGATGCCGGGGACGGCGGCGACGTAGTGGATGAGCAGGGCGAGGTCGGCCTCCTCGTCGCCGTCCATGACGCCGCGGTAGGCGTTGACGTTCTGCCCCAGCAGGGTGACCTCACGCACGCCTTGGGCGGCGAGTTGGGCCACCTCGGCCAGCACGTCCTCGAAGGGACGGCTGATTTCTTCGCCACGGGTGTAGGGCACCACGCAGAAGGTGCAGTATTTGGAACAGCCCTCCATCACCGAGACGAAGGCGGTGGGGCCGTCGGCCCGGGGTTCGGGGAGACGGTCGAATTTTTCGATCTCGGGGAAGGAGACGTCCACCAGCGGGCGGCGTTCACGTTGCAACCGACGGATCATTTCAGGCAGGCGGTGGAGGGTCTGGGGACCGAACACCAGGTCCACGTAGGGGGCGCGTGCCTGGATGGCGGCGCCTTCCTGGGAGGCCACGCAGCCGCCGACGCCGATGATGACCTCGGGACGGGCTTCTTTGAGGGGGCGCCACAGGCCCAGTTGCGAGAAGACCTTTTCCTGGGCCTTTTCCCGCACCGAGCAGGTGTTGAGCAGCAGCACGTCGGCCCGCGTGGGGTCGTCGGTGGGGCGCATGCCCAGGGCCTCGGCGAGTACGTCGGCCATCTTGGCCGAGTCGTACTCGTTCATTTGGCAGCCGAAGGTCTTGATGTGGACTGTTTTCGCGTTCATGGACTGGATTGTAGCACTTGGACCGATGCGCTTTCGGGGGGTTCAGTGCTCGAGGTGGCAAAACAGAGAATTATACTGGGTTTGATCCGCTCCCGGCCAGTGGGGACCACAGGCCACGGATGGCGGCGATGCCGTGGGCACCGTGGGTCCGGGCCGTTTTCAGCCGCCGCGGGTCGAGGCCGCCGAGGGCGTAGAGGGGGAGGGGGGTGGTGGCGGCCAGGCGGGCGAAGCGGGCCCAGCCCAGGGGGG
>JALSHN010000160.1 GCA_026982215.1 Gammaproteobacteria bacterium | reverse complement strand
GGGTGTCGATTACCGGGATGGTCTCCGAAGGGCCGACCAAGCCGGCCTTGAGATGGGCGTCGCCGTTGCCGTCCTGGGCGTCGTGGCGCCACACCCCTTGGGGGATCAAGCGGCGCAACAGGTCAACGGCGTCTTCGGGGACGCTGTCGTCCCAGTTCTCTTGGATCATGATCGCGGCAGTGGCCCCTTGGGCGTAGAGGTTGAGCAGTCCGTGCCCGAGGCGGCTTTCGGCCACGAAACGGATCACGGGTGTGGTGATGTCGATCAGTTGCTCGCGGCGGGAACTGGCGAGTTCGATCCGTCCGTGGTGGGGGCCGTCGCGATGGAGGTCCATGGACGGGATTGTGTAACGAGCGGCGGCGGGGTGCAATGGGGTTGTCCCGGGAAGGGGGGAGTGCGAGGATTCTCCGCCTTTTGTCGTCTTTGTCGGCTGGATGAACGATGGCGGGATTGGATCTGGCGCCGTTGTGGTTGACGGTGAAACTGGCAGCGCTGACGGTGGTGCTGTTGTTTGTGGTGGGGTTGCCGTTGGCGTGGTGGCTGGCGCGGACCTCGAGTCGTTGGAGGCCGTTGGTGGAGGCGGTCACGGCGTTGCCGCTGGTATTGCCACCGGTGGTGTTGGGGTTTTATCTGTTGTTGCTGTTGGGGGCCGAGGGGCCGTTGGGTCAATGGTGGATGGCGTTCACCGGTCGCCCATTGGCCTTTTCCTTCACCGGTCTGGTGATCGCCTCTTGCCTCTATTCCTTGCCCTTCGTGGTGCAGCCGTTGCAGACGGCCTTTTCCCAACTGGATCGGCGCACGGTGGAGGCAGCCTGGACGCTGGGGGCCTCGCGGTTCAAAACCTTTTTCACCGTGGTGTTGCCACAGGCGCGCTCAGGGGTGTTGACGGCGGCGGTGTTGGGGTTCGCCCATACCCTGGGGGAGTTCGGAGTGGCGTTGATGGTGGGGGGGAATATCCCTGGCGAGACCCAGGTGGTCTCCATCGCCATTTACGAACATGTGGAGGCCCTGGCCTATGACCAGGCCAATGCGTATGCCCTGTTGTTATTGGGGGTGTCTTTGCTGGTGTTGTGGCTGGTCTATGGAATCCAGCGACGCGATCAGGGGTTGAGATGACGACGTTGTGGATGGATGTGGCCTGGCGGCGGGGGGCGTTCGCGCTGCAAGCGGCGCTGCGGGCGCGCCCGGATGAGGTGACGGCCTTGTTGGGGCCTTCGGGAAGTGGCAAGAGCAGTCTGTTGCGCCTGGCAGCGGGGTTGGCACGGCCGGACGAGGGGCGGATCGGCCTCGGGGAGAAACTGTGGCTGGATCGGGCGGCGGGGGTGTTCGTGCCGCCCCAGCGCCGGGGGGTGGGGATGGTGTTTCAGGATTATGCCTTGTTCCCCCATCGCAGTGTGGCGGCCAATGTGGGCTTCGGGGTGGCGCGTCGACAGCGGCGGGTGCAGGTGGCGGTATGGTTGCGACGTTTGGGGTTGGCGCATTTGGCCGATCGCCTGCCGCATCAGCTCTCGGGGGGGGAGCGGCAGCGGGTGGCTTTGGCGCGGGCCCTGGCGATGGAGCCGCAGGTGTTGTTGCTGGATGAGCCATTTTCGGCGGTGGACCCACGCCTGCGTCAGGCCTTGCGCGAGTTGTTGGCGGAGGTGCTGGCGGAGACGGGACGGCCGACGCTGTTGGTGAGTCATGATCTGGACGATGTGCGTTATCTCGCTGATACGGTGGGGGTGATGGTGGCGGGACGGTTGCACTGCCTGGGGCCTAGGGCCGCGGTGTTCGATGATCCTGGCACCCGGGAGGCGGCGGAGGTGTTGGGATGGCGCAATTTCCTCCCGGTGGAGGGCGTGGCGGGGTGTGAGGTGGTCGGCCCCTGGGGCCGGCTGCGTCTGCCCGAGCCGGTGCCGGCGGATGTGGCGTGGCTGGGGGTGCGCGGCGAGCGTTTGCGGCTGGGCTCCCCGCGTGGGGAGGGGCTGAAGGGGCGGGTGTTGCGGATCACCGATCTGGGGGCGGTACGCGAGTTGAGCTGCCGGTTGGATTGCGGGTTGATGCTCCATGTGCGCCGCCCCTGGGATGAGCCGTTGCCGGTGGCCGGCAGTGAGGTGGGAATTCAGCTTCCTTTGCCGGCTCTTCGGCCGTTGCGGGTCAAAGTGGGGGGGCGTCCCCATCGGCCTTGCTCGGTGGTGGGCGAGTGGCAGGCGAAGGGGCGTTGAGCCGGTGGGTTCACTGCCCCGATTTGCGCCGGGTGATGGCCTGGCCTGCGGCAGTGCCGTCGAGCAGGGCGCGCAAACCCTCGAGCAACTGTTCCATCGTGTCCGTGTCGATGCGCTGGTCGATCCAGCGATACAGGCGTGCCTCGACTTGGCTAACGGCCTCGGCCAGCCGCTGCCCTTCCTCGGTGAGGGAAAGTGTGATTCGGCGCCGGTCTGCCTCGTCTTCCTTTCGTTCGATCCAGCCTCGTTCCACCAAGGTGGAGACCAAGCGGCTGGGGCTGCCGGTCTCGCACACCAGGCCTTCGCCCAAGGCCTTCAACGACAAGGGGCCGGCGTCGTCGAGGCAACGGAGGACCTCGGCCTGCGAGGGGGTCAGGCCGTGGGGGGCGAGCTGGGCGGGGCGGAGATCCGCTGCTGGGCATGGTAGCTGAGGGCGAACAGGGTGGTGCACAGGCGGTGGAAGGTGAGGTGGTTGATGAACAGCGAAACGAGGAACAGTGTGCTGGGAAGGACGATGGCGATCGGTTCGCCGTAGCGGGAAGCGGAACTGCCGGGTTCGGCGAGGGTCACCACCAGGGCGAGGAACAGGGCCAGGAGGGCCAGGGAGAGGGAAAGGGCGCGGGCGGTGCGCCACAATCGCAGTTGGTCGAGGACGTCTTCGAGGTGGGCGTCGGGGGTGTGGACGAACAGGTGGGCGAGAAGGAAGGCTCGCAGCCGTTCATAGCGGCGCCGTTGCCGCAAGGCCTGGCGGGGGTCGTGCCAGGAGAAACTGGGTTGGTCGCGCAGGTCTTCCACGGTGGTGCCCAGATAGGCCCGGTGTCGCCGGGTCAGCTCGGTCAACCACTGTTGATCGTCGGCCTGCAGCATGCGGCGCATGGTGGCCACTTCCAGGGGGGCGTAGAGAAAGGGGGCGAGCAGGTCGAGGATCAGTCCGGTGGCGAACACCACCAGCAGGGCGAGGGAGGCGCTGAGGGTTTGCAGGCCTTGGACCTGGCCGGTGAGCCGTCCCAGGTGTTGCAGCCAGTGTTGCCACAGGAGGCTGAGGTTGGTCAGCCAGTCGCCACGGGTCTCCAGATGGAGCAGGGTGAGGAACAGGAAGACGCCCAACCAGAAGAAGCCGCCGGTGAGGCTGTATTCAGCAAAGCGGACCGCAGCCTTCATGG
>JALSHN010000159.1 GCA_026982215.1 Gammaproteobacteria bacterium | reverse complement strand
GGGGGGGGGGGGGGGAGGGGGTTGGGGGGGGGGGGGGGGGGGCGTTGTTTGAGCTGGCTCAGTTGGTGTCGCAGTGCCTGGTTCTCTTGCTTGAGGGTGTTGATTTCTTCCTTGAGGCGTTCCACCAGCTTGATCAGGTTCTGGCGGGAGTCTTCGTCCTGGGGGCTGGGGCCGCGGGTCAGGGGGGTGAACAGCCCCACCCGGCCCTGATAGTTGATGATTTCTTCGCCCAGGGGGCGGTAGGGGCGGTCGCTGCGGCGGCGGCCGTAGGGGTTGCCGCCGTTGTTCTTGCCCGGGTGCTCGCTCACTCGCTCTCCTCCGTGGTTTGGGGTGGGACGAGGGTCAGGGGGCCTTGGGGTTCGATGATCAGGGCGACGCGCAGGTTGCTGAGTCGCTCCCTGCCGAAGACGGCCTGGCTCACCCGGTTGGGGATGGCGGCCTGGAGCCGGGGTTGGCTGTCGCGGTTGTGGATGCGGGCGCTGAGTTCGATGTCGATGGCCACCCGGCGGAACAGGTACCACAGCGGCGGCAGGGCGAGTTGCCCCGGCGGGGTTTCCTGGTAGGCCTGCCGGCGCTCCAGGGCGTAGCGGTCGAGGCGTTGTTGGGCCTCGACGATCTGGGCGACGGTGTTGCCGAGCAGGCGGCCCAATTCCTGGTTTCGCTCGCTGGATGGGACATGCGTCATGGTGTCGGTCCTCCGGGAGAAGGCCCGGGCCGAGGCGGCCCGGGCGGTGGGTCGGTTCAGAAGGTGAGGGTGGTGGTGTTTTGCACCAGGCCCACCCGGGCGCTCAGGGTGACGTTGATGGGGCTGGTGTCGGCCTCGGGGTCGAGGAAGTACCGATGGAGGAGGATCTCCATCCGCCCTTGGGCGTCGGTGACCCCGCTGCCACCCACGTGTTCCCAGGCGGCGCCTTCGCTTTCGATGGCGATGGCCTTGTTGGCGATGGGGGTGCCGTCGCGGCGGGTGTATTCCAGCAGCACGGAGAGGGTGCGTTCCACCAGGACGCCGCCGTCGTGGATGTCCTGGATCTCGCCTTGGATCACTGCCAGGCGGGGGCCGCGAATCACTTGGGTGGGTTTGGGGATGGCGACGTCGCGCCGCGGCCGCAGTTCGGCATTCATCCGCAGTTGGCCGATGGAGAGGTCGCGGCTGCGGGTGAGTTCGCTCTCGGTGGTGGTGGATTGGGATTCGAAGGTGGTGCGCCCGCCGCCAAGGATCACCAGCAGACCGCCTTGGCCGCTTTTGTCCGAGCGGCTCCAGCCCCGTTGATAGGCGGTGCGGGCATCGGCGAATTCGCGGGCAGTGAAACGCCCTTGCAGCCGCACCTGGCTCCATTGGTAGAACACCGGGTCGATGAAGCTCACCAGGGGCAGGCGGCGTTGGTGGACGCGCACGTCGCTGACGTTGCCTTGGTCGTCGTAGATCTTTTCTTCCACGGCGATGACGTCCACCAGGGTGCGGGCCAGGCTGCTGGCGGTGCGCGCCGAGCTGCGGTCCAGGGCGCTCTGGGCCTGGGCCACCGCCTGGCCGGTGCGTTCCAGCAGGTCACCGAAGGCGACGCCGGCGCGGTTGAGTTCGTCGCTGACGTCGGCCTCGGGGATGTGGGCCAGGGGGACGCTTTGGGCGCCGGCGGGTAGGTTGGGGGTGTGGTCGGCCATGTCTGTCTCCTCCAGATTACAGGCTCAGGGTGAGGCTGCGTTTGATCTGCCCCAGGCGGGCGGTGAGCTGTCCGCGGATGGGGCGGGTGAACCTCGGGCTGGGGAGGTTGCGGATGACCCTCACCTTCACCTCGCCCTCGGCGTTGGTCTGGCTGCCGGTGTAGCCGTCCTCGGTGTAGAAGGAGAAGGTGAACAGGTCGCTCTCCAGCTCGAGGTTGACGTTGGGGTTGACGCTGCCGTCGGCCTTGCGGACCTTGATGAGCAGGTCCACTTGGCGTTCGGTGGGGACCCCGTCGGCCAGGGTTTCGGTCACCGAGCCCTGGGAGAAGAAGATCTGCGGCCCGATGGCCACCTCGGCGGGGACGGGAAAAGGCTCGCTGCGCCGGGGGCCGAGGAGGGCGTCCATGCGTACCTGGCCGGCGGACCAGTCGGCCTCGTAGTCGAAGCGGCTCACCACGCCCCGTTCTTCGGTGCGGTCGTCGGTGTCGAACCAGCCGATGAAGCCCCACAAGAGGCCGTAGGCGCGGGCGCCGATATAACGCTGGCGGCGGTTGAAGGTGAAGCCGCGTTCGTTGTCCAGCTCGCCGACGGTGAGGTCCATGGAGAGGGCCATGCGTCGCCACTCGTGGACGGTGGGGGCGACGTAGTTGATCAGCGAGACCTCGTTTTCGATCAGTTCGGTGGCTCCGAGGTCGGGGAGGCCGTCGTCGTCGAGGGTCTGGACCACTTCGTTGACCACGGTGATCTTGGTGTCGCTGAGCTGGCGGGCGGTCTCGGTGAGGCTGCGGTCCAGGGCCTCTTGGGAGGCGGCGACGCCTTGGCCGAGGGAGAACAGCACGTCGCCGAAGGTGGGGGCGACGGCGCCCAGTTCCCCGGAGACATCGGCCTCCAGGGCGGCCAGGTCGGTGCTGAACAGGGCGGCAGGGAAGTCTCCGCCCCCCGTGCCCGCGGCGCTCAATATCCCGCCAGCGGGGAGCGGGCTGGCCTCGGCGGGTTTGCGCCCGCCTCGGCGTCCTTTGGGGGTTTTGCTTTCTTCGTTCATCTCACACCTCCTTGGTCGATGTCATGGCCCGGATGGGCCGGTCAGTAGCCGAGGGCACCCAGGGGGATGCGTTTGAGGGCGCCTCGGTCGAACACTTCGATGAGGGGGAGCAGGTGTTCCCGCGTCGCCTGCCAGCCGGGTTCGTCTTGCGGTGATCCGATGAGCCAGTGGGCCAGGGGGGTGGCGGGGTCCAGGCCTGCGGGCAGGGCGCTGGGGTCGAAATCGGCAAGCAGGGTGAGCCGGGCCTGCAGCCGGGTGGTGGTCCAGGTGTTGCTCTCCAGCAGATCGCCCAATCGTTCACGCCCTTGCAGCAGCTCGGCGAGGTCGAGGACGCCTTTCTTGGCCAGCCGGGCGCCGTAATGGCGGCCGATGCCTTTCAGATGGCGCACGGGGATGCCTTCGGCCTTGGCCTGGAAGGGAAACCAGGCCAGGGCGTAACCCTGGGGCGGTGCGGGGATGTTGTGGGCCCTGACTTCCAGTCGGTAATCGCCGGGGGGAAGGGCGATGTCGATGACTTCGATGGTGTTGCGCCGGTCGGGTTCGCCGGTCTCGCCAGGGGGGTGGTTGCCCCAGGCGAGGGGGCCGTCTGCCCCCATCAGGACCAGGTCGAGGTCGTTGATCAGGCGCTCGCCGGGGGCGTCGTACCAGGCGAGTACGGCGCGCAGGCGGCCGGGGCGGTGCAGCCGCAGAGGGTGGCTCCGGAGCTCGCCGCTCCACAGTCCGGGTTCTTGTTCCTCGAGCCAGCGGGGG
>JALSHN010000158.1 GCA_026982215.1 Gammaproteobacteria bacterium | reverse complement strand
CCCGTGCCAGGGAGGCAGACGAAACGCCAGCCAACCGCCCAGGCGCCCACGCGGGCGCAAGGTCCGCCCCCCCAGACTGACCCACTCGACCACCCGCAGGGGATAAGACGCCCCGATCACCAGGCCTGCCCCGCCGCGTTCCGCCCGCCCCAGCCCCACGGCCGCCTGCACGGCCAGCAGCCGATACAACTCACGATACCCCACGGCATACCGCCCCCCCTCGTCCACCGCCCCGCGGATGTCGCGCAGCCACAACCGCCCCTCCAACCCGAGATAAAGATCGAGAAAACGGCCGTCAGGGAGATAGCCGAGGCGCTGCCCCAGCAACAACCGCGCCCCGCCACCGAGATAATCCGTCACCGTATTCAGGGGATAACTCACCCCGGCGGCATCCTGGGAACGACCGCGATAAGCCACCCGCGCCAAGTGACCACGCACCCGGGCTCGATACACCAACCCCGGCCAACGCCGTTGCAGATTGTCCCGCTCGAGCCCCAGC
Organism: Gammaproteobacteria bacterium; assembly: GCA_026982215.1. Taxonomy (GTDB): domain Bacteria; phylum Pseudomonadota; class Gammaproteobacteria; order S012-40; family S012-40; genus S140-43. The sequence continues at coordinate 2,967 of JALSHN010000158.1, read as the reverse complement.
AACAAGCGCGGCCCCTGCTCACGCAACAGCCGCTCTCCGGCGTAGAACTCCTCCCATACGAAGGCCTCCACCCCGATACTCAACGGCTGGGGCGCGACCGCCTGCTCCGCCGCTGCCGCCCCCCCACCGATCCACAGCAACAGAAAGCAGCACCACCGACGCACCCCGAATCCTCCCCTGCACATCGATTCAACCTCCCGGGTCAAGCAGCCGATATCGTCACACATCCCAAGGAGAGCCGACCATGGATCACGCCGAAGACCGCCGCCACTTCCAGCGCATCCCCTTCCGCGGCGAAGTGGTCTTGCATCATCAAGGCCACACCGCCGTGGGCCGCCTCATCGACATCTCCCTCAAAGGGCTGCTGGTGAGCCGCCCGCTGGACTGGCACCAGGTGAAAGGCCGGATGGACATTGCCCTGCGCCTGCCCGACAGCGACTGCACCCTGGCGCTGTCCGGCACCGTGCGCCATCAAGAACGGGATTGTCTCGGGGTGGAGATCGAACAGCTCGACCTGGACAGCATGAGCCACCTCAAGCGGCTGATGGCCTACAACAGCCTCGACCCCCGACTACTGGACCGCGAACTGAGCGAGCTGATCCAGGCCCACGCCGCCTGAGGCTCACAGCGCCGCCAGAGCCTCTTGCAGGCGCGATACCGCCACCACCTCCAGGCCCTTCGGTGGCCGTTTGGGGGCGTTGGCCCGTGGCAGGATCACCCGGGTGAAACCGTGCTTGGCCGCCTCGCGCAGCCGCTCCTCGCCACTGGGCACAGGGCGGATCTCTCCGGCCAGCCCCACCTCCCCGAACACCACCAGGCCTCGTTCCAAGGGACGGTCGCGGAAACTGGACAACACCGCCAAAATCACTGCCAGATCGGCCCCGGTCTCCCCCACCCGCACCCCGCCCACCACATTCACGAACACATCCTGATCATGCATGGGCACCCCGCCATGACGGGCCAGCACCGCCAACAGCATCGCCAGCCGGTTCTGCTCCAGCCCCACCACCACCCGGCGGGGATTGCCCAAGGGCGAGGCATCCACCAACGCCTGCACCTCCACCAGCAACGGCCGCGTCCCCTCGCGGGTCACCATCACCACACTCCCCGGCACCGGTGCCTCATGGCGGGAGAGAAAGATGGCCGAGGGATTGGAGACGGGTCTCAGGCCGCGGTCGGTCATGGCGAACACCCCCAGCTCGTTGGCCGCCCCGAAGCGGTTCTTCACCGCCCGCACCACCCGGAAACGGGAACCGGGGTCCCCCTCGAAATAGAGCACCGTATCCACCATGTGCTCCAGCACCCGCGGACCAGCCAACTGTCCCTCCTTGGTGACGTGCCCCACCAGAAACAACGCCGTGCCGCTGGCCTTGGCATGACGTACCAGTTGGGCGGCGCTCTCCCTTACCTGCGACACCGACCCCGGCGCCGAGGACACCGCCTCGGTGAACACCGTCTGGATGGAATCCACCACCAACACCTGGGGACGTTCCCGGACACAGGCCTCGAGAATGGACTCCACCCGGGTCTCGGCCAGCAACCGCACCCCCTCGCCCCCCACCCCCAGGCGGCGGGCGCGCAGCGCCACCTGCTGCGGCGACTCCTCACCGGTGACATAGAGCACCCGCCGCGAGCCGCCCAAGGCGGCGGCCGTCTGCAACAGCAAGGTGGACTTGCCGATCCCCGGATCCCCCCCCAGCAGGATCACCGAACCGGCCACCAGACCGCCTCCCAGCACCCGGTCCAGCTCCCCGATGCCGCTGGGGCTGCGCGGCGTCTCCGCCACCCCCACTTCGGTGAGATCGGCCACCTCGCCCCGCCCGCCACCGGCCCCGGCATAACCGGCGAAACGCCCGCCGGGGGCCGAAGTCTGCGGGGCCTCCACCAAGCTGTTCCAGGCACCACAATCGGGGCAGCGCCCGGCCCATTTGGGGCTCTCGGCACCGCACTCGTTACACAGATAGCGGCTCTTGGCCTTGGCCATTCTCGTCCTCGTAGCGAAAGGCCACCCGCGCCCCCACCCGGGTGAGCAGTTCATAGGGAATGGTCCCCGCCGCCTCGGCCACCTCCTCCACCGGCAACACCCCGCCCCACAGGATCAGACGATCCCCCGCCCCCGCCTCGGGCACGGTAGTGAGGTCCACGGTGATCAGATCCATCGACACCCGCCCTGCCAACGGGACCCTCCGCCCGCGGATCCCCACCGGCGTCCCCGAGGGGCAATGGCGGGGATAACCATCCCCGTAGCCGATGGCCGCCACCCCCAGGCGGGTATCCTGTCGTGCCCGCCAAGTGGCGCCGTAACCCACCGCCTCGCCGGCGGAAACGGTCTTCACATCGAGGAGCCGCGCATGCAGGGTCATGGCCGGACGCAAACCCAGTTCAGCGCCCATGGTCCCAGGGAACGGCGAGGCACCGTAGAGGGCGATGCCCGGGCGTACCCAGTCCAAGGCCAGGTCGGGCCGACTGAGCAAAGCGGCGGAATTGGCCAAGCTGCGCTCGCCGGGCAACCCCTCGGTGAGCGCCAGGAAACGCTGGACCTGGGCCTGATGAAACGCCCCCTCGGGCTCATCGGCACAGGCCAGATGTGACATCAAGCGTGGTGGACGACCGCAGAGCCGATGCAACCGCCCCTGGAGCTCCCGCAACCGCTCGGGGGGAATACCCAGGCGATGCATGCCGGTATCCACCTTGAGCCACAGGGGCGGCAGATCATTCGGATGCAGGCGTTCCAACAGCGCCACCTGGCCCTCCCGGTGGATCACCAACTCCACGCCGAGGCGCAAGGCCTGCTGCAACTCCCCCTCGCTCATCACCCCGTGGAGCAGCACCAGGGGGGCGGTGATCCCGGCACGGCGCAGGCGCTCGGCCTCGTCCAGATGGGCCACCGCCAGGGCATCGGCCAGCGGCGCCAGCGCCCGCCCCACCGCCTCCAGACCATGGCCGTAAGCATCGGCCTTGACCACC
>JALSHN010000157.1 GCA_026982215.1 Gammaproteobacteria bacterium | reverse complement strand
GCTTCGCCCTCGAGGCCGCCGCGAAGCAACATCACCAGCCACACCGCCAGCGCCGCCGACCCCAACCCCAGCCCCAACTGGCCGAGAAAGGCACTGCTCCCCAAAAGACATACCAGACCGCTGGCGAGCGCCAGCATCCAGGCATGGAGCGCGGCAATCGAATCCTCGCCGCGCAAGGCATCGGCCACCGCCACCTGGACCGCGGCGTACACCACGGCCCCCGTCCCCAGTACCGCCCCCGCCCAACCACCCTGATAACGGATCGCCGGCCACACCACCCACAGGGCCACCCCGGCGGCGAACACCCACCACAGATTGCGCAGCAACCGTCGCGGCGGACAAAAGCGCTGGCACAGGCCGGCGAACACGGCGGCGACCACTATCCCCCAGATGATCTTGCGGGTGGAGGTCATGGGAAACAGGTTCAGATCGGCCACCCACAGCACGGTGAGCGCGAAACCCAGCACGCCCCCCCAGGCCGGGAGACGCTCGTGGCGCCACGTCAGCAGCCCCCACAGCAGCGCCACCGCAAAGGGCGCGAAACCGGCCTGGACCGCTGGATGGCTCCACCAACTCTCCCCCATGGTTCCACTCCTCTCTCCAGGGCCTGGGTTCCCGAGTCCAACCCTCAAGCTTCGGGACTCTATGCCTCGGGAGACAGGCAATCAAGCCCTTTCGCCGCCGCAGCCACCCGCCAGCTCCCCGGATACCACAACGGCGTCTGGGCCACCGCAACGACCAGAGACTGGGCCCGACGGGCAGCCCGGCGAACCGAGGCATCCCCATGGTCGAGCCCCAGCTCGATCAACCAGGCGCTGGGCGAAGGACGCACCCGGTCGGGCCGTGCCGCCTCGACCAACGCCGCACCCGGAAGTCCGCCGCCCTCCAACCAGCCCCGAGGGGAGAAATGGTCCCGGTAAGCCCGAGCAACCAGGCGTCGAGAGGCCCGGCAAGCAGCGATATCACCCGTGAGACGGGCCCAGTGGGCCAGGGCATAGGCCGGGAAGGCCAGATCCTCCAAATCGAGCCGCCCCACGACCCGGCCTCGATAGAGGCCATGGAGCGGCCGGCGCCCATGCTCCAGCCGCACCATCAACAGCCGCGCCAAGGACCTCGCCCGCCGCAAATCATCACGCTCTCCGGAGCGCTCCCAGGCAGTGAGCCAGGCCAACAGCACCAGGGCATTGTCGGCCGCCAGCCATTTCTCGTCACGGGCCGCCCGGCCACGCAGGGCCAACAGGCGCTCATCGGTCTCGTCCCACCCCGCCTGCGGCCGCCGCGGCCGGGGCAGCCACCCGCCCTCCACAGAGAAAGGCCCCTGCAATCCCCAACGACGCTGCAACACCCCGCGCAGACGCAGGGGCAGACTCGCCAGCTCCTGCGGGGTGAAACGGTAGTTGCCACCCTCCACCCCGGTCTCGTCCTCGGCATGCAGCGCCGAGGCATATCCCCCTTCATCCAGGCGCATCTCCCGCTCCAGGAAGGCCAGTGTCCGCCGCGCCACCTCGATCCAGGCCGGCTCATCGAACACGGCCCCCGCTTGCAGGTAGAGCCGGGCCAACACGGCGTTGTCCGCCAGCATCTTCTCGTAATGGGGCCCGCTCCAATCGGGAAACTCGGCATAACGGAAAAATCCCCCACCGAGATGATCATGGATCTCCCCGGCGGCCATGGCGCGAAGCGTACGGCGCAAGTAATCGGCCACTTCGAGATCCCCCTCACGGCGATACCACGCCAGCATCGCCCCATGCCATCCCGGATAAGGAAATTTGGCCCCTTCCCCCAGCCCTCCCTCGAAGGGATCGGCCCGTCCCTCCAAGGCCTGTGCCCAATCATGGCGCAAACGGCGCCACTCCGCAGGGGAGAGCGAGCCAAGGACCACAGGCGCCGTCTCCGACTCGGCCCAGGCGAGCGCCTCGCGCCGCAACGCCTCCCGCGAGTCACGCCACGCCGCACCCACCTGATCCAGCCAGCGCAAGAAATCCTCACGCGGCCGATAGAGCGTCCCAGCGAAGGGATGTCCCTCAGGGGTGAACACCACCACCGCCGGCCAACCATAACGTCCGTGCAGGCGCATCATGAAACGCCGCAAGCGTCGATCCAGGGCTGGATCCAGCTCCCGGTCGAGCAACACCGGCACGAACCCCCGTGCCAGCCGCTGCCCCACCTCGAGATCGGCGAAACTCTCCTCCCCCATCACCCGGCACCAACGGCAGGTGAAATAGCCCGACACCAGCAATAGCGGCACCCCCCGCTCCCGGGCCTCGGCCAAGGCCTCATGCCCCCACACCCGCCACGGCACCGGATCGTCCTCATGAGCGAGAAAATAAGGCGAATCCGGGGGCAGCGCGGCCGGCAGCGGCCAAGGCACGACGAGACAGAGGAAGAAAAACAGCAACCGGGAGCGGGACACGACGGCGGCCTCGTGGCAGACACCTACCCCCTCAGACTCACCCCGCCGGGGTGGGATTCCCGCTCTCCCCACGTTGCCACTCCAGTGCGGCCCGATAGCCGGGATGAGACGCCGCCAGCTCCTCGTGAGTCCCCAACCGTAACACCCCATGTTCCAGATAGGCGATACGGTGAGCAGCACGCACACTGGCGAGCCGGTGGGCGATGAGCAAGGTGGTCCGCCCCCGACGCAACCGCTCCAAGGCACAGACGAAACGGCGCTCGGATTCACTGTCCAGCGCGGAAGTGGCCTCGTCGAGCACCAGGATGGGAGGATCGCGGAGAAACAGGCGGGCCAGGGCCAGCCGCTGCGCCTGCCCGGCGGACAGCCCCACCCCGCCGGCGCCCAGCGGGGTTGCCATCCCCTGCGGCAGGCGCTCGACGAACGCCCAGGCCCCGGCCGCCTCCAACGCCGCGCGCAAGGCCGATTCATCGGCCTCGGGGCGGGCCAGCAACAGGTTCTCCCGCACATCGCCATCGACCAGAAACGGCTCTTGCCACATCACCCCCACCTGGGCCCGCACACTTTGCAAAGACACCTCGCGCAGATCCTGACCGTCGATACACAGCCGACCGGCGTCCGGATCACGGAAACGGGCCAGCAATTGCGCCAGGGTGGTCTTGCCCGAACCACTGGGTCCGACCAGGGCCACGGTCTCCCCCGGGGCGATCTCCAAATCCACCCCGCGCAACACCGCCTCCCCCCCCGGGTAGGCGAACCACACCCCCTGCAGCGAAACCGCCCCTCTCTCCACCCGCAACGGCGGCGCCGATGCCCGTAGCCGCAACGGCGGCGACAACTGCAACAATTGCAACACCCGTCGCCCCGCCATCCGCCCCGCCTGGGCCTGGAACGGCAACTGGGCCAGGCCGCGCACCGGCACCGACAAATAACCGAGGAACAACAGAAAGCTGGTCAACGCCCCCAGCCCCAGCTCCCCCGAGGCCACCCGCACCGCCCCCCAGGCGAACACCAGCAACGCCCCCCCATAGACCAGCAGGCTCAAAGTGGCGGAAAAGGC
>JALSHN010000156.1 GCA_026982215.1 Gammaproteobacteria bacterium | reverse complement strand
GGTGTGGGATCCCCCGTGGACCAAGGACCGCATGAGCGAGGCGGCCAAGCTCAAGTTGGGTATGTTGTGACGAATCCTCGGCGGGGGAGGGGGCGCCTTTGGGCGCCCCAAGCGTTTCAGCAGGCCTCGATGGCTCCGTCCCAGAAGGAAAACAAAAACTCCCGCATCCCCCCCTCGCCCAGTTCCACCGTCTCCAACACCTCGAAATCGCCATCGAGCACGCTCAAAGTGCCATCAGTGGGATTGGGGAGGAACAGCCGCTCCACCGCACCGTTCTCATCGGCCAGATAACCCAGCGGGCGGCGCCCGCAATCGGCCCGACCGATCGTCACCTCGGCGATCGGCTCCAGGCGGGGCAGGGCGCTGCTATCGAACACCAACAGCCGGTCGATCTTCAGATTGGCCCGCTGTTCATCCTTGCCGGTGGCGGCGGTGGTGACGAACAACCGTTGGCCATCGGGGCTGAAGCGGTAGGTGCTGGGATAGATGTCCGGGAGATCCAGCTCGGCGACCACCTCACCGGCCTGCAGATCCACCACCGCCAGCCGCCCGATCACATGCGCCGCATCCCGCTTGCGGTCGGCCCCCTTGCCAATGACAAAGCGCCCGGCGGGGTGGAGCAGGATGTTACTGGCCACCGGCAAGGGGATGCGGGACTCGATCTCCAGGCGCTCGGGATCGATCACCGCGATGGTGGCGTAGCCGTTGTTCAGGTTGTAGAGCCGGCCGGTGAGGGCGGAATACACCATCCCATGGGGGAACGCATGATTGGGCAATTGCGCTGCTCCGGCCTCCTCCTTGTCCTCCTCGAACAGATTGATGGTCCCACGCAAGGGATAGCCCGCCCCGTCGTTCTCCAGCACCGAAAGGGTGCCGTCCAGCAGATTACTGACGAAGGCCAGCGCCGGCTCACCCGGCACGAACGTGGTGACGTGATGCCCCCGACCCACGCAGGCCGAACGCACCACCCGGGCGTATGGCGTTGCCGCCAGGCGTTCCACCACCGTCACCGACGAGGCATCGTCACCGCAGCGCACCGGATCGGTGCCGCTTTTCTTGTCCCCCTCGTTCATGAACCAGATACGGGGAGTGCCCGGCTCAGGATAGGCATAGGCGGGATTGGCGTCGGCGGGGCAGGCCGGGGCCAGGGAGACGGAGTCGTCATGGGGGTCGAGCAGGATCACCTCGCCGGCGGGGGATAGCCCCAAGAACACCGGGCGGGACATGAGAGCAAGGCCGCTGGGCTCGTCCTGAGGAATGGCCTCGCAACGGCTGCGGCCGTTCTCGTGGATCACTCGGACCACGCGCCCCTGTGCCCCGTAATCGAGAAAACCCACCACGCTCCACTGGCGATCGCTCATCTCGTCCTCCTGTCTCGACAAGACCGCCCATGATACTCCCCGGGCGCCGAACGGACCAGGGGCGTTATACTGGAGTCATGGACAGGGTTATGGTGCTCCTGCTGTTGCTTCTGCTGACCGCCTGTCGTGACGCCCCCGGCCTGTTGGCGCAGATCCAGGAACGCGGCACCCTGGTGGTCGCCACCCGCAACGCGCCCACCACCTACTACATCGGCCGCGACGGACCAGCGGGTCCCGAATACGACATGGCGCGTGATTTCGCCCGCCACCTCGGGGTGGAACTGGAGCTTCGGGTGAAAGAAACCCTCGCTGAAGTCTTCACTGCCCTGGACCGGGGTGAAGTCGACCTGGCTGCCGCCGGCCTCACTTTCACCCCCGAACGGGCGCGGCGCTATCTGTTCGGTCCCACTTATCAGGCCGTCCGCCAACAGCTGGTGTGTCGGCGGGGTGGTCCCCAGGCCGCCTCCGCCGAGGCACTGGCCCGAGTGCGCCTGGTGGTGCCGGCGGGAAGCAGTTACGTGGCACGCCTGGAGCAACTGCGGAGCCGGCACCCCACGATCACCTGGGAACTGGAGCGGGAGCGCGGCACCGAGGCGCTGTTGGCCGCCGTATGGCGTCGCGAGATCGACTGTACCGTGGCCGACTCCCACATCGTCGCCATCAACCGCCGCTACTACCCCGAACTGAAAGTGATGTTCGACCTGGGAGGAGAAGACCACCTCGCCTGGGCGCTGCCCATGGGTGCCGTGGACCTCCAGGCCGAGACCCTCACCTGGTTCGCCGATTTCCGTGCCCGCGGTGCCTGGGACAGTCTGTGGGAGCGCTACTACGGCCACCTGGAAAACTTCGACTACGTGGACGTGAGACGTTTCCTCAAACGGGTCCGTACCCGCCTGCCCCGCTATCGCCCCTGGTTCGAAGAGGCCGGCGCGCGTCATGGCATCCCCTGGACCTTGCTGGCCGCCCAGGCCTACCAGGAATCCCACTGGAACCGCCGCGCGCGCAGTCCCACCGGGGTGCGTGGCCTGATGATGCTGACCCTGACCACCGCCCGCGAACTGGGCATCAAGAGCCGGCTCGACGCCCGCCAGAGCATTTTCGGTGGGGCGAAATACCTCGCCCGCCTGCGGGATCGCCTGCCGCAAGAGATCGAAGAACCGGACCGCACCTGGATGGCGCTGGCGGCCTACAACGTCGGCTACGGCCACCTGCGCGATGCCTGGGAGTTGGCGCGACGCTTGGGCAAGGAGCCCTATCGCTGGGACAGTCTACGCGAGGTGCTGCCGCTCTTGGCCGAGAAACGCTACTACCGACGGCTGAAATACGGCTACGCCCGCGGCTGGGAACCGGTACTCTACGTCCAGCGCATCCGCGACTTTCAAGACCTCCTCGAGCGCCACCTCGCTGAGACGGAAGGTTGCGGAGAAGGGGCGCACCCCCAGCGCCTGGGGTGCGCCGATCGGGCCGCCCTCAGCCCCGCCGGATCCGGTTGAGGGGAATGGTGAGCTCATCGGCGGACGTGGAGGGCTGCAGCATGTCCGCCAAGGTATAACGATCCAGCACGGAGAAAAACGCCCGGGTGGCCTCGCCGAGCACCCCCTTCAAGCGGCAATCGTTCAATACCGAACAGGTGGGCGCCTCGGGATCGAAACATTCCACCAGATGGAAATGGGGCTCCGTGGCCCGCACCACCTCACCGATGGTCACCGTGGCCGGATCCCGCGCCAAGCGCACACCGCCGCCCTTGCCGCGGGTGGTCTTCAGCAATCCCAAGGTGGCCAAATGATGCACCACCTTCACCAGATGATTGCGAGAGACCCCATAAAAATCGGCGATCTCGCTGATGGTGGCCGACTCACCGGCCTCCTTCTGCCCCAAATAGAGCAGCACCCGCAAGGAATAATCCGTGTACAAAGTCAGTTGCATCGCCCTACCCACCCTCGCCCATGAGACGATCTCTGGCTCCTTTTTTCAGCTTAATCTTACAGGAAGCGGCCTGATTCAAGCTATGTTCATCCATCGCCCTTTGCTTGACATCCATTGTCGGTCACTAAAAAATGCATTATCAATACATCTTAATTGTGGACCAAACAGCCGAAAAAGCGAGGTCTGCATGACCAG
>JALSHN010000155.1 GCA_026982215.1 Gammaproteobacteria bacterium | reverse complement strand
GGCCACGTCTTCGGGCAGGCGTTGCCCCATCACCAGGATCCGCAGGGGACCCTCACCGGTGTTGCGCAGGGCGTGGGGGACGGTGGCCGCGGGCAGGCCGACGAAATCCCCCGCCCGGAAGGGGTGACGTTCCTCGCCCAGACGCAACTCGCCCTCGCCTTCCAGGGCGTAGATGCACTCCTCTTCGTGGTAGTGGATGTGGAACTCGGTGCTGTCGCGCCCCGGGGCCACCTCCACCAAGTGGACACCGATACGGGAGAGCCCCACCGCATCGCCCAGGGATTTGCGCCATCGATCGGCATTGGGATTGAGGAAGTGGACCCGGCGATCACCCGGCATGGCGGCGATCTCCTCAGCGGTGAGCAGCAGACGACGATGTTCCATGGGACATCCCTCGGGGTGAAAATCCCAGCATGACCCCATGACGGCGGGCTGTCCAGCGCTGGGCTCAGGCGAAGGTGCTCAGCAGGCCGTCGCTACCCCAGCGGCGTTCGTCGTCGCTGTGTGCCTCTCCATCCCCTTCGTCCGCTGCAACGCTCACTGTGGGACCGGAGAATGGCCCCCAACGTTCGTCACCACCGTGGCGTGCCTCACCCCCGCCCTGTCCGCCCACTTGTGCCTGCTGCAGCTGGATACCCGCCTCGGCCAGACTCTCGCGCAGGCGCGGCAGGGCGGCCTCCACCGCTTCACGGGTGGCAGGATGATGTGCCTGGATGTGCACCTTGGCCTGGTCGTCCTCCAACTGGATACGTACCTGGATCGGCCCCAGGTGACGCGGGTTGAGGCGGATCTCGGCACCGCCGTGGTCCCCGCGGGTCAACCACAGGATGCGCTCGCTGAAATCGCGTCCCCAACGGGGATCCTGCAACGGGGTGGGCAAGTTGAGACGGGCGGGAGTGCGTGGGCTCTCGGCCAGCGCCTCGCCCTCGGCCACGCCCTCGGCGAGAGCGGGATCACCGGCCTCGCCGTTTGCCACCGGGACGCTTTGCTCGCGCAGGACCTGGAGGCGCTGGGCCAGATGGGCCAGCGCCTGGGCCCGACTCTGAGCGGTCTTGTCGTCGGCGCCATTCGAGGCGGCCTCATCGCCGGCGGCCCCCGTGCCTGCCATCGCCTCGTCCGTCTCCTTGCGCGAATCGACCGGGGTCTGCGACAGCACGAACGTCGTTTCCCGCCGCCGCACGTCACCACGCGGCGCCCCACCGGCTCCCTCCACGGCCTCGGCGAGGTGGCGTCCCGCCGGCCACGCCCGTCCCTCATCCAGCCCCGCCATCTCCCCGTCTTCCTCGGCCAAGTCGGTGTCGGCGAGCGGCGGGGGCTCATGGGTGGTGGGCGCCGCCGTCTTTGTTGCACCTTCCGGCGTTGGCTCCGGACGCGACGGCGGCAGGGGTGCCGCCACGACACGCTCCATGCCTGCCTCAGGGAATCCGCCGGCGGCGGTGAGTGGCTCGCCCGCCACCGAAGCGCCGTCCTCGGCGAGGGGGATGTCCCGGACGGTGACGGGTGATCGCGCTCGGGGTTCCGCCTCCCCCTTCGGCTCCAGCACCACTGGCGTGTCCTCGGGTTCGTCCGTCGCCACCGCCATCGTTTCATCCATCAGCGGGAGGGAGGCGCCTGGCTGCCGCGCTGTTTCCGCCGGCGGCAAGGCATTGCCTGCCTCGGAGAGGGCCTCGTCCACGCCCCCGCCTTGGAGCAACAAGACCAGCAGGGCGTCGAACCCCCCCCCTTCGGCTGCGCCCGCGGGCGTGGCCGCTGTAACGGCGGGGGTGGCGGCACTCGGAGGAGAGGACAGGGCGATGCTGCGACTTTCGCTCATGGAACACGGCTCGGATCAGGGTTCTCCCCGGCTGAGCAAACGGCGGGCCAAAGTCGGCCTCAGCGGCGGCGCCGGGCGGCGCCTTCGTCTTGCTCCTTTTGTTCGCGGCGGTGCTCCTGGCGCCGTTCTGCGCTCTGATGACGGGCCACCAGGGCATCCACCGCGCGGCGGCGGCGGTGTTCGGCCTGCCAGGCGAGACGGGCGCCCTCCAGATCACTCTCCAGGCGGGCGAGGGTGGCGCGCTGTTCCTCGATGAGCTGGTCCAGCCGGGCGACGAAGTCTTGAATGGCACGGATGCGATGCAGCGGCACGCCCTGGCGCCCCACCACGTTGGCCTGCCCGGCGTATTCCATGCGGAAGGCCTGCAGTTGTTCGATCTGAGCCCGCTGCTTGTCCACCTTGGCGGCGATCTCCCGTAACCGGCGGGCGGCCTGATCCTCGCGCTCCTGATTGTAGCGTTGCACCGGGGCCAGGCGCTGGGAACGTTTCATGCCGGCTCACCCTGGGCCGCTTGTGCCACCTGCCCCACCAGCGCCTGCAGGGCCTCCAGGCTCTCGGTGAAGGACACCGGCTGGCGCATGTCCTGGCGCAGAAATTCCATCAAGGCCGGTTGGATGGCGATGGCCTGGTCCAGTTCGGGGTCGCTGCCAGCGGAGTAGGCCCCCACTTCGATGAGGTCGCGAGAGCGGCGGTAACGCGCCAGCAGGGCGCGGAAGCGTCGCGCGGCCTCCTGATGTTCGGGGCGGGTGATCTCGTTCATCGCCCGGGAGATGGAGGCCTCCAGGTCGATGGCGGGAAAGTGGCCTTGCTCGGCCAGCTCGCGGGAGAGCACCACGTGGCCGTCGAGGATGGCGCGGGCGGCGTCGGCGATGGGGTCTTGCTGGTCGTCACCCTCGGCGAGCACAGTGTAGAAGGCGGTGATGGAACCACCGCCGTCGGGACCGTTGCCGGCCCGTTCCACCAGTTGGGGGAGCTTGGCGAACACCGAGGGCGGGTAGCCGCGGGTGGCGGGGGGCTCGCCGATGGCCAGGGCCACCTCCCGCTGGGCCTGGGCATAGCGGGTCAGGGAGTCCATCAGCAGCAATACGTCGCGCCCCTGGTCACGGAAATGTTCGGCGATGGCGGTGGCGGTGGCGGCCCCATGGAGACGCAGCACCGGGGGGGCGTCGGCGGGGGCGGCCACCACCACTGCCCGCGCCATGCCCTCGGGGCCGAGGATGTTGTGGATGAATTCGCGCACCTCGCGGCCGCGCTCGCCGATCAGCCCCACCACGATCACCTCGGCCTCGGTGAAGCGGGTCATCATCCCCAGCAGCACGCTCTTGCCCACCCCGGAGCCGGCGAACAGCCCCAGACGCTGGCCGCGGCCCACGGTGAGCAGGGCGTTGATGGCCCGCACACCCACGTCCAGGGGACGATCGATGGGGGCGCGGTCGAGGGGGTTGATGGGGGCGCCGTAGATGGGTCGTCGCTGCTCGGCATCCACCGGCCCGAGGCCGTCCAGGGGGCGACCGGTGCCATCCAGCACCCGGCCCAGCAACGCCTCGCCGGCCGGGGCACTGTAACGGGCGCCGGTGGGGATCACCCGCGCCTGGGGGTGGATGCCGCGCAGGTCACCGGTGGGCATGAGATAGAGGTGGTCCCCGGCGAAGCCCACCACTTCGGCCTCC
>JALSHN010000154.1 GCA_026982215.1 Gammaproteobacteria bacterium | reverse complement strand
CTTGGTCCAGGCATGGAAGCTGGATTGGGCGATGGATTGGTGCCGTCGTCCGGGGGTGCGTAGTACGCGGGTGATCAGCTCGCCCAGCTCGCTGAGGTAGTCCTCCGCGGAGATCACGCCGGAGCGTACCAGGGCGAGGTCGTCATAGTAGCTGGTGATACCCTCGAATACCCACAGGTCACGGGTGTGGGCCTCTTGGCTCAGGTCGGCCTCGGCGAGACGTTGGGGGCGGATGCGTTTCACCCACCAGGTGTGGAGATACTCGTGGGAGCAGAGGCCGAGGAAGCGGCGGTAGCCCTTGGGATCGGGGGCTTCGTCTTCGCCGGGGAGGTCGTCGCGGGGGAAGATCAGGGCGCTGGAGGCGCGGTGCTCCAGGCCACCATAGTCCTTTTCACTGGCCCAGCCGAGGAAACGGTAGCGTTCGATGGGGGGGGGAGCGCCGAACAGGCGTTGCTGGGTCTCACAGAGACGTTGCAGGTCGCGTTGGATTCGTGCTGTGTCCAGCGGGCGCTCTCCGACGGCCACTAGGTCGAGGCTGTGGGGCAGGCCGCCAGCGTGGAAGGGGATGTGGTGGATGGGACCCATGAGGACGGGGTGATCGATGAGTTCGGCGTAATCCTCGGCCAGGTAATGCCCGAAGCCGTTGGCGTCGGTCTGTTCCGGAGTCAGGGTGGTGGCCAGGCACCAGGGGAGATCGGGGGGAAGGATCTCGAGACGGCAGGGACGTTGGTGTTGGCCTTGGGGGAGCAGGAACAGGCTGGTGCCATTGAAAAAGCCCAGGCGTCGGTCGAGGTAGGCCTCGCGGATGGAGCGGTCGTGGGCGTGGATCTCGGCCTCGATGGTGAGGGGGGCGGGGCTGGGGGCGGCACGCCAGCGGTGACCGTCCAAGGGCTCCAGCGCCAGGGGACGCCCGTTGCTGTGGGCTCGGATCTCGACCCAGTGGCGGGCGAATTCGCGTATCAGGTAACTGCCGGGGATCCAGCGGGGCAGTTGCAGGATCTGGCCGGCGGGGTCGGGGTCGGGGACGGTGAGGCGGACGTGGAAGCGATGGCCGTCGAGGTCGTGACAGCGGACTTGGTATTCCAGAGGATCCATAGGGTTTTCCTGGGGGCGCCGTGCCGGTCGATTCAAGGAGTTAGGTGTTGGGACCTAGGGCTCGCATTGACCCGTATGAAGAAGACTGAAAAAATCATATCAAGTGGACGATAATTCTCACCAGGGGGGGTCATGACGAGGTATCGGAGAGGGATAGCATGAGACGTGGATGGTGGCTAGGGGCTGCGTGCGGCGCCGGTTTGGTTTCGTTGGTCTCGGCGGCCGAGGTGGAGCCGGTGTTGCGGGCGCAGGAGGCGGCCCAGGCTCAGGCGGCGCAGTCGCAGCAGCGGGTGGATGCCTTGGATGACGAGAGTCGCCGTTTGCTGGAAGAGTACCGCCATTTGCTGGCCGAGCGGGAGCGGCTGGCGCGCTACAACGACCAGGTGGCGCGCTTGGTGCGCAATCAGGAGCGTGAGCGTTTGTCGCTGGAGGGTCAGCTCGAGGAGCTGGCGGTGACCCGCCGTGAGATCTTGCCGTTGATGGAGGAGATGGCCGAGACCTTGGCTGAGGTGGTGGAGGCCGATCTGCCTTTTTTGCCGCTGGAGCGCCGCGCCCGGGTGACGGCGGTGCGGGCGTTGTTGGACGACCCGGAGGCCTCGTTGGCCGATCGTTACCGCCGTCTGCTGGAGGCCTATCTGGTGGAGGCCGGTTATGGGCGGACTTTGGAGGTGAGGGAGCGGACCATCGAGCTCGATGGGGCCGCGCGGACGGTGGAGGTGTTGCGCGTGGGGCGCCTGGCGTTGTTTTACCGCAGTCTCGACGGTCGCGAAGTGGGGCGCTGGGATGCCTCGGCGCGGCGGTGGGTGAGGTTGCCGGAAGAGCTCCGGGAGGGGTTGGATCAGGCCTTTGCCGTGGCTCGTAAACAGGCGGC
Source organism: Gammaproteobacteria bacterium (assembly GCA_026982215.1). GTDB lineage: Bacteria > Pseudomonadota > Gammaproteobacteria > S012-40 > S012-40 > S140-43. Next base: position 1,520 of record JALSHN010000154.1, on the reverse strand, counting down.
GCCGGAGTTGTTGCTCCTGCCTTTGCCGGCACCGGGGGTGGCGCCATGAGGTGGGGCTGGCTCGTGCTGTCGTGCGCTTTGCCGTTGACGGCCCTGGCCGATCGCCCGGCGGAACCGCCGGCGTTGAGTCTGGAGGCGATCTTGGAGAAGGTGCGCAGCGAGGCCGAGGCCGCTGGTGCCATCGATGCCCGCCGGGAGGCGGAGTTTCTTGCGGAGAAATCGCGGCGGGAGGCGTTGCTTGCTGAGGCGCGTGCGGCCTTGCGTGAGGAGCGCCAGCGCGGTGAGTCGTTGAAAAGCCGTTTTCAGGCCAATCGCCAAGCCATCGCCCGGTTGAAGAAGCGCCTCCATGAGGAGTCGGGGGATCTCACCGAGTTGTTCGGCGTGGCGCGCCAGAGCGCCCGTGATGCCCGGGGCTTGTTGCAGGATTCCTTGGTCAGTGCCGAGGCCCCCCGGCGTCTGGCGGTGTTGGATCAGGTGGCCGATGCCAAACGCCTGCCGTCGGTGGAGTCTTTGAGGGGCTTGTGGTTGGCGTTGTTGGAGGAAGTGGTGCGTTCCGGGCAGGTGAACCGGTTTTCCACCTCCGTGGTGAATAGTGCCGGTGAAGAGGTGGAACGTGGGGTGGTGCGCGTGGGGACGTTCGTCGCCTTGAGCAGTGAGGGGCGCTATCTGCGCTATCTGCCGGCCTCGCAGCGCCTGGTGGAGCTGGGGCGGCAGCCACAGCAGCCGGTTCTGGCCTTGGCTCGGGCGTGGCTGGCGGCTGCGCCGGGGGAGGTGGCGCCGTTGGCGGTGGATCCCACCCGGGGTGAGTTGCTGGCGGTGTTGGTGCGTCAGCCGGGGGCGTGGGCCCGTATCCAGGAGGGCGGTGTGGTGGCCTATCTGATCCTGGTGGTGGGGGCGCTGGCTTTGTTGATCGCTTTGGAGCGTGCCTGGGCGCTGTGGCGTATCGGTGTCAAGGTGCGCCGGCAGAAACAGTGTCAGGATCGGCCCAATGGGGACAACCCCTTGGGGCGGATTCTGGCGGCGGCGCAGCAGCGGACCCTGGATGCTCAGGCCTTGGAGCTGAAGCTGGAGGAGGCCATCAGCCGGGAGTTGCCGCGCCTGGAACGGGGGCTGCCCACCATCGCTATCCTGGCGGCAGTGGCGCCGTTGTTGGGGTTACTGGGTACGGTGGCGGGAATGATCGATACTTTCCAGGCGATCACTTTGTTTGGCACCAACGATCCCAAGTATCTCTCCGGGGGAATCTCTCAGGCCTTGGTGACTACGGAGCTGGGGTTGGCGGTGGCCATTCCGGTGTTGTTGATCCATGCCTGGTTGAGCGGCCGGGGCGAGTCCTTGGCCCAGGTGCTGGATCAGGAGGCCGCCGGAATGGTGGCCCGGCGGGCCGAGGAGGGCGGTGATGCCTGATTTCGGGCTCGATTGGTTGCTGCCTCTGGATCGCCTGCTCGTCCAGGGCGGAGCGGTGATGTGGGCGATTTTGGGGGCCACGGTGCTGCTGTGGGTGTTGATCATCGAGCGCT
>JALSHN010000153.1 GCA_026982215.1 Gammaproteobacteria bacterium | reverse complement strand
AGTGCCCAGTCGTACCACCATTTGTAGTACTTCTCTTGCAGCTCGTCGCTGAGGCCGTGATGTTCGAAGAAGGCCTCGTAGACGTTGCGGGCGTTGCCGTAGCGCAGACCACGCCGCGCCAAGAAGGGGAGATGTCCGGCCATGGTGGGTCCTCCTGCTTGATCAGTTTTTCAGGAAACGATTATAGACTGCTCGGCGCCTCGGCCACATCCCCTTGGGGGGCAGTCTCCCGGGTCCGGCGGGCGCGGCGCTGGTCGATGACGTTCTTGGCGGCCACCAGCAGGGCGAGGCCGAAGAAGGCGCCGGGGGGGAGGATGGCCAGCAGGAAGCCGCGGTAGTCTTCGGCCAGTACGATTTCGAGGTCACGGAAGGCCGGGCCCAGCAGCAGGTCGAGGCGGCTCAACAGGGTGCCCTGGCCCAGGGCCTCGCGCATCGCGCCCAGCAGGACCAGCACGGCGGTGAAGCCCAGTCCCATCATCAGGCCGTCCCAGGCGGCGGGGAGGGGGCGGTTCTTGGCGGCGAAGGATTCCACCCGGGCGATGATGGCGCAGTTGGTGACGATCAGGGGGATGAAGATGCCGAGTACCTTGTAGAGGTCGTGGCGGTAGGCGTGCATCAGCAGTTCCACCGCGGTGACCAGGGAGGCGATCACCAGCACGTACACCGGGATGCGCAGCTCGTCACGGATCTGGTCGCGGATGAGGGAGACGGTGAGGTTGGCGCCCACCATGACAAAGGTGGTGGCCAGTCCCAGTCCCAGGGCGTTGGTCACCGTGCCGCTCACCGCCAGCAGGGGGCAGAGGCCGAGGAGTTGTACCAGGGCGGGGTTGTTCTCCCACAGGCCGGTGCGGGCGATGTCGCGCAGCTCGCTCATGTGTCGTCCTCCACTGGGGGTTGGCTGGGGGTGTCGAACAATTCCTCTCGGTGTTCCCGATAGTAGATCAAGGCCCTTTTCACCGCTTTGACCACCGCGCGCGGGGTGATGGTGGCCCCGGTGAATTGATCGAACACCCCGCCGTCCCGCTTTACTTTCCATTGCTTTTCGGGAGGGTCGTCCAGGGATTTGGCGGTGAAACGCAGGATCCAGTCGGATTTTTCCACTTCGATGGCGTCTCCCAGGCCCGGGGTCTCTTTGTGGGAGACGGCACGCACGCCCAGGATCCGTCCGCCGTGGTCGATGGCGACCAGCAATTTGATGGCGCCGCCGTAGCCGTCGGGGGCGGTGGTGGTGATGATCACCGCCACCGGTTGGCCGTTCTTGCGGGCGCGGTAGATGGGTTTGGCCTCGTCGTCCCCCAGCAGCTCGGGGTCGGTGACGTAGATGACGTCTTGCACCAGGTCGTTGTCGTGCAGGCTGGGGGAGATGAGTTCGTGCAGTCCGCGCAGCACCGCCAGGCGTTCGTTTTCGGCGATTTTTTCCCGGGTGAGTTGGTAGGTGGCGGCCACCACCGCGGTGGTGATGAGGGCGAACAGTCCCAGCAGCAGGGCGCCGCGCAGGGCGTTCTTGGCCGGGTTGTCAGTCTTTCGGTGCATGGCCGAAGACCCGCGGGCGGGTGTAGTGGTCGATGGTGGGGGCGGCCATGTTCATCAGCAGGACGGCGAAGGCGACACCATCGGGGTAGCCGCCCCAGGTGCGAATGACGTAGGTGAGGATGCCGATGCCGGCGCCGTAGATGAGCCGTCCTTTGGGGGTGGTGGCGGCACTCACCGGATCGGTGGCGATGAAGAAGGCGCCGAACAGGGCCGCGCCGCTGAAGACGTGGAACAGGGGCGAGGGGTAGCTGTCGGGGTCGGCGAGATAGAACACCAGGGCGATGGCGAACAGGCTGCCGAGCATGGCCAGGGGGATCTGCCAGGCGATGGCGCGTTTGTAGAGCAGGAACAGGCCCCCCAGCAGGATCCAGTTGCCGATCCATTCGATGCCGCGGCCGCTGAAGTCGCCGAACAGGTGGGCATATTCGCTGAAGGTCTCGCCGAGGGTGATGTCCTGGGCCAGCTGGGTCTTCACCAGGTCCAAGGGGGTGGCGCCGGAGAGGGCGTCCATGGTCGTCGGGGCATGGCCGAAGAGGATGAGGTCCAGGGCCTGGAGGGGGTCGAGGTCGGGGCCGCCGATCACCTTGGGCAGTGCCCAGGTGGTCATTTCCTGGGGGAAGGAGATGAGCAGCATCGCGTAGGCGGCCATGGCCGGGTTGAAGGGGTTGTAGCCCAGGCCGCCGTAGAGCTGTTTCACCACCACGATGGCGAACAGCGCCCCCAGGGCGGCGATCCACCACGGGGCGTAGGGGGGGAGGGAGAAGGCGAGCAGGACCGCGGTGACCAGGGCGCTGCCGTCGAGGAGGTAGGGCGTCAGCGGGCGGCGGCGCAGCCGCAGCATGAGGGCCTCGCCGCCCAGGGCGAAGATGAGGGCGATGAGGGTCTGGATGGGCAGCCCCCAGCCGAAGTACCACACGTGGGCGATGGCAGCGGGGGTGAGAGCGATCACCACGGTGAGCATCAGCCGCGCCACGCTGGTGGGGGCGTGGATGTGTGGTGAGCTGGGGGTGTGGAGGTGGGGAGGCAGGCTCACTGGGCGGCCTCCTCATCGCCGGGCTCGTTGGCGGCGGGGGGTTGCTTGTTCTTTTTTTCCTGGGCCTTTTGCATGGCGGCGAGGATGGTGGCCTGGCGGTCTTCGGGTTTGGCTTGGCGCTTGCGTTTGTGGCGTTGTTCGCGCTCGCGCTTTTCCCGTTCCAGCCGGGCCTTGCGGGCCTCGAAACGCCGCCGGGCCAGGTCGGCCCGTTCCCGTTCCCGTTCCTGGGCCCAGATGGCGGTCTTAGCATAGCGGTAGTACTGCACCAGGGGGATGTGGCTGGGGCAGACGTAGTCGCAGCAGCCGCATTCGATGCAGTCGAACAGGTGGTATTCCTGGACTTTTTCCAGATCCTTGGCACGGGCGTACCAGTAGAGCTGTTGGGGCAGCAGTTCCATGGGACAGGCGTCGTAGCATTTGCCGCAGCGGATGCAGGGCATGGCGTAGCCCCGGTGGGGCAGGGGCATGTCGGCCACGGTGACGGCGAGGATGCAGTTGGTGGTCTTGATCACCGGGACTTGGTCGCTGTGGACCGCTACGCCCATCATCGGCCCGCCCATGATCAGTTTGTCCAGGGTGCCGGGGACGCCGTGGCATTCTTCCACCAGTTCACGAAAGGGGGTGCCGATGAGGACCTCGAGGTTACGCGGTTCGGCGACGCCGCCGGCGATGGTGACGATGCGGGAGATGAGGGGTTCGCCCAGGTGAATGGCGCGGTGGACGGCGGCGGCGGTGCCGACGTTGTGGCACACCACGCCGATGTCGATGGGCAGGCCGTTGCTGGGGACCTCGCGCCCGGTGATGACTTTGATGAGCTGTTTTTCCGCCCCGGCGGGGTAGATTGTGGGGACGGGGATCAGTTCGATGCTCTCCTCCAGCTTGCGAAAGCGTAGGGCCTCGCGCAGGGCTTCGATGGCCTGGGGCTTGTTGTTCTCCACC
>JALSHN010000152.1 GCA_026982215.1 Gammaproteobacteria bacterium | reverse complement strand
GGTGGCAACCGCAGTCGTGCCGCCCGCCTCCTGGGACTGACCCGCGACACCCTCCTCTATCGGATGAAGAAATACGCCATCGACGGCTGAGACGGCTCAATGGGCGTGGCCATGGTCGTCATGGCCCGCCCCCATCCCCGGCGCCTGGCGACGAACCGGCAGCACCACCTGCCAGCTGCGCCCCTCGGCGTCACGCAGGGTCAGCTCCACTCGATCACCGGCACGCAAGGCTCGTTTGGGCTTGACCAACATCAAATGACGCCCCCCGGGGGCGAGCCGGAGCGCCTTCCCCGGTGCCACCACCAGTTCCCGTTCCCGCGTCATTCTCGCCATCCCACCCTCCACCCGGGAACGATGGAACTCCACCCGCTCGAACTGGGGACTGGAGGCCCCCACCAGCACCAGCGGTCGATCCGTTTCATTCACCAAGGTCAGATACCCGGCCATCATGGAGGCATTGGGAGGGGACTCCCGTACCCAGGGGTGTTCGATCTCCAAAACGCCGCCGGCCCAGGCCACGGCGGCCGCCAGTCCCAACGACAGCCCCGATAAAAGACTCTTCAAACTCATACCGTTCTCCCCGTTCACGGTAACGCCTCGATCAATCGCACCACCTTGTCCACCTCGATGGGCAGATAGAGGTGCCCCCACATCCGCCCGCGCCGATCCACCAGCACCAGGGCCCCGAAGTGATTGACGATATAACCGGCCTCGATGGCCGCGTTATCCGGCACTTCGATGACTTCACCGCTCTCGGGATCCTCATAGTCGTAGAAGGCCCCGGAGACCATGGCCAGCCGTTGCAACGCCTCGGGAGAACCGCTCACCCCGACGAAATGCCGATCGAAATAGGCCAGATACTCCCGCAGCACCTCCGGGGTGTCTCGATAAGGATCCACGCTGACGAAGACGATGCGGTGCGGCGGCGCTTCATCCCCCAGACGGGCCTGGGCCCGCGCCAACACCGCCATGGCATCGGGGCAGACATCGGGGCAATGGGTGTAGCCAAAAAACGCGATGGTCCACCCCTGCGGCCAATCCCAACGGAACGCCTCTCCCGAAACCTGATGCAATCCCTCCTCAGGCAGTTTCACCGGCGGGTCGAACCACTGCAGACCGGCCATCTCGATCGCGGGTGCCTCGTCCCGCCCGAACCACCACAGCGCACTGGCGAGCAGCGCCGCCAGCGAGATGGCCGCCACTACGACAAACCGTGTCATACCTCCCCCAAAGCGTTTTCCATGCCAAAACCAACCCCCCGCCGTTGCGGGGGTTCCGCCTCCCCCTGAAACGGGGAGTCAGTGATTCGACCCATTCCAGCGCGGGAAATGCCCCAATCACTCGTCGTGACTGAAATGGCCGCGGCGCACCCCCACCATCAGGCGGTGGAAACCTGCAGCGGAGACGACGATGAGGTGGCGGTGATCACCGGACTCCATATACACCCTGGCCAATGACCACAACGCCTCGTCCATCACCGTTTCCACCCCATAGGCCATGCCCAGTGGTGGCACGGCCCCGGGATCGCAATCGGGAAACCAGCGCTCGATGTGCCGCTCATCCGCCAAGCGCAATTCATCGCGCCCCAAGGCCGCCTGCACATGGTGCAGGCGCAGCCAACGATCCCCTGGAATCACCACGCACACCGGCCCCTGCCCGTCTTCCAACACCACGGCTTTGGCGATATGGGAGCGATCCACATGGGACACCATCGCCAACTCCCTGGTGGAAGACGCGTAGGGGTGTTCGATGAGCGAGAAGGCGACGTGGAAACGGTGGAGATGATCGAGAACGGTCTGGGGAATGGCCATGGTGCCTACCTCCGCGGGACGAAACGGCTGTCGGAATCAGCATAGCCCCAGGAGGCGGTTGACGAGATGAATGGGGTGGCTGATGGGACTCGAACCCACGACCACCGGAGCCACAATCCGGGGCTCTACCAACTGAGCTACAGCCACCATCGATCTCGATCGCCGGGCGGATTGGCACGCCCGGCAGGATTCGAACCTGCTACCCTCGGCTTAGAAGGCCGATGCTCTATCCAGATGAGCTACGGGCGCGAAGAAACGGGTCTTCGGCTGGCAGGCTGGTCGGGGTAGAGGGATTCGAACCCCCGACATCCTGCTCCCAAAGCAGGCGCGCTACCAGACTGCGCTATACCCCGAAGGCGGGGAAGTATAGCACAACGCCCGGGGTTGCGAATCATACTGGCCTCTCCCCGCGGGGTCAAACCCACCGTGGTTGGTGTAGCATGATGGCATCCTTGAGCGAATTCGTGAGGATTGCAATGCAAGCGCAACAACGACTCGAAGAACACCTGGGCGCGGCCTCCATCACGTTGGGAGAACGCTGGCTGGCCCCCCTTCCCTATGCCTTGATGCAGGCCGTCGGTGAAGAGGCCCGCTCCTTCCTCCACGGCCAGCTCTCCAGCGACGTGGCCGCCCTCCTCCCGGAATCGAGCCAGCTCTCCAGCTACAACAGCCCCAAGGGGCGTGTCCTGGCGCTGTTCCGCCTGTTTCACCGTGGTGAGGCATTGGCCCTGCGCCTTCCCGCGTCCCTGGCCGAGGTGACGCAGCAGCGTCTCAAGATGTTCATCTTACGGTCGAAGGTTGAAATTCAATTAGTTGATATTGCATGCCTCGGCATCAAAGACGACTCGCGAGCGATGCGCCTTCGGCACCAGGGGCTCCCCCTCCCCGAGACCGCTGAGACCGTCACCCGTCAAGGCGACATCCAGTTCATCCGCGCCCCCGGAGAGGGGGTGCGTCTCGAGGCTTGGGGGCCCGTGGCCGCAGTGGCCGAACTGGCGGAAACGCTGAAAGCGGACGGCTTCGCCGTGGCCACAGCGGCAGCCTGGGAATGGGAGGAGATCCGTGCCGGTCTCCCCGAGGTCTACCCCGAGACCCGCGAGGCCTTCGTGCCCCAGATGCTCAACCTCCACCGCCTGGGTGGAGTGAGCTTCAACAAGGGATGTTATCCCGGGCAGGAAGTGGTGGCCCGGATGCACTACCTGGGCAAACTCAAGCGGCGCCTGTTTCGCATTCGTATCCCCACTGTCGCCCCGCCGGCCCCAGGTACCCCCTTGTTGGATCCCCAAGGTACCAGCCAGGGCAAAGTGGTGCGTGCCGCCAGGGGAAAAGAAGGTTGCGAGGCCCTGGCCGTGGTGGCCCTGAGCGCCGTGGAAGACAAGATCCCGCTCACGGTAGCCGGCACGGGGCCGGTGGAATGGTTGCCGTTGCCCTATGCGGTGGACGATCGTGCCTGAATCACAGCAACCGCTCCAGGCGGACCACGGCCTCTTGTAGACGTTCCAGCGGCGCGGTGAAGGCGAAGCGCAGATAAGACCGCCCGCCGGCGGGGTCGAAATCCACCCCCGGGGTCACCGCCACCCCGCCTTCCTCCAGGAAACGGTGCGCCAAGGTCACGCCATCGGCACCCAAGGAGGAACAGTCGGCATAGAGATAGAAGGCTCCGCGGGGCGGTACCGGCACCCGAAACCCCAATCCTTCCAGGGCGGAGAGG
>JALSHN010000151.1 GCA_026982215.1 Gammaproteobacteria bacterium | reverse complement strand
CGGGGCCGATGAACACGGTACCCCCGCCTTCGACGACTTCCGCCGCCGTCTGGGCAGCCTGGATGCGGTGATGCACAACCAGGACAACCGCGAGCACGACCTGCTCGACTCCGACGACTACTACCAATTTCAGGGCGGTATGGCCGCGGCGGCAGCCGAATTCGGCGGCAGCCGCCCGCCGGTCTATCACGGGGACCACAGCGACCCCGCCCGGCCCCGGATCCGCAGCCTGGAAGAGGAGATCAGCCGGGTGATCCGCGCCCGCGCCGCCAATCCCAAATGGATCGCCGCCGCCCGCCGCCACGGCTACAAGGGTGCCTTCGAGATGGCTGCCACCATCGACTACCTGTTCGCCTACGACGCCACCGCCGGGGTGGTCCAGGACCACCAATACGCCCTGCTCGCCGATGCCTATCTCCTCGACCCCGACAACCGCGAATTCCTCCAGCGCCACAACCCCGAGGCCATGAGCGAGATGAGCGAACGGCTGTTGGAGGCCATGGATCGTGGTCTGTGGCAGAATCCCGGCCCTTACCGCCAGGCCGTCAAAGAGGCCTGGTACGCCGCCCAAGGAGCCCTGGAACGATGACCCCCGGCTACCCCTTCAGCGCCGTCATCGGTCAAGACCACGTCAAGACCGCCCTGCTGCTCAACGCCATCGACCCCGGCATCGGCGGTGTGCTCATCGAAGGCCCCCGCGGCATGGCCAAGACCACCCTGGCCCGGGCCCTGGCCGAATTGCTGCCCCAGGGCCGTTTCGTCGATCTGCCCCTGGGCGCCAGCGAGGAACGCCTCATCGGCACCCTGGACCTGGATCAGGCCCTGGGCCAAGGCAAGATCCGCTTCTCGCCCGGTCTGCTGGCCCAGGCTCACGGTGGGGTGCTCTACGTGGACGAGGTCAATCTGCTCCCCGACCATTTGGTGGACCTGTTGCTGGACGTCGCCGCCTCCGGGGTCAACGTCGTCGAACGCGACGGCATCTCCCACCGCCACCCGGCCCGTTTTATCCTCATCGGCACCATGAACCCCGACGAAGGTGAACTGCGCCCCCAGCTCCTCGACCGTTTCGGCCTCAGCGTCGCCCTGGAGGACAGTCTGGATGTGGACGAGCGGATCGCCATCACCCAGGCCCGGCTGGATTACGAACTCGACCCCGAGGCCTTCCGCCAGCGCCATCACCAACGGCAACAGGGCCTCAAGGAACGCCTCCTGAACGCCCGGCGGCGCCTTCCCCAGGTCCAACTGCCCGCCGAACTCTACCGCCACGCCGCCCAGCGCGCCCTCGAGGCCCAGGTGGAAGGCCTGCGCGCCGATCTGGTCATGCTCCGTGCCGCTCGCGCCCACGCCGCGTGGGAGGGCAGGGAAGTCGCCGGCCCCGATGACCTCGACACCGTCGCCGAGGCCGCCCTGCGCCATCGCCGCCGTCCTTCCGGGTCTCCGCCGTCTCAGTCCGCCGCCCCTCCACAGCACGGGGGGCACGGCGAGGACCCTCCGCCGCCCCAGGACCCGGGCCGGACCGCCGCCCACAGCGACGACTGGGGGGCGTTGCCGCCTCAGCCCGTGGCCATCGGGCCGAGTGAGCCGTTGGACCTCGGTGACGGTGCGGCAAAAAAAAAAGCCTGACCCCCCGGGAGGCCTCCTCTGAGTCCCCGGCGCGCAATGTCCGGGGAGGGCGCCTCGCCCCCAACCGTGGTGCGGGCCGACCTCGCAGCCCTCGGGCCGGGGGTCGGGTCCACTGGCCCGCCAGCATCGCCCGTGCCCGCGGTCGCCCCCGGCGGCGCGATCAACTGATGTTTCACGACTGTCGCGCGCCCCAACGGGGGCTGCTGCTCATCCTCCTGGATGCCTCCGCCTCCACCCTGCGCGGTGGCGCCCTGGCCCGCGCCAAGGGCATCGCTCACGCCGCCCTCGCCCAGGCCTACCACGGCCGTTGGCAGGCGGCGATCCTCCTCTGTCAAGGGCCGGTTCCCCGCCTCGTTCAACGTCCCCAACGCCCTCCCAAGGACCCCACTCCCTGGCTGCTTCCCATCCACGGTCACGGCGGCACCCCCCTCACCGCCGCCCTCCGTCAGGCCGCGCGGCTGCTGGAGCATCACGCCCGCCGTCACCCCACCGCCCCCCGTCGGCTGCTCATCCTCACCGACGGCCGCAGCCCCAGGCCCGCCCTCGATCTCCGACTCCCCGCCGTGGTGGACTACCGGGAAATGTCACCCCCGGCCGCGGGCCTGGCCAGGGGAGGCGAATCCCGTTAGATTGAGCGGCGAAACCCCAGCCCCACCCCTGCCATGACCCTGTGGATCGACGCCGACGCCTGCCCCGCCCCCATTCGCGAAATCCTCTACCGCGCCGCCCGCCGCCACCGCCTCTCACTCACCCTGGTGGCCAACCGCGCCCTTCAGATACCCAAATCTCCCCACATCCGCCTCATCCGCGTCCCCGCCGGCGCCGACGCTGCCGACGACCACATCGTCCAAGCCATCCAACCCGGCGAGCTGCTCATCAGCGCCGACATTCCGCTGGCCGCCCGGGTGATCGACAAGGGGGCCCAAGTCATCACCCCCCGCGGCGAGCTCCTCGACGCCGACAACATCGGCCCCCGCCGCTCCCTGCGCGACTTCATGCACCGACTCCGCAACGACGGCATCCCCACCCCCGGCGCCGCCCCCCTCGGGCCCCGCGACCACAAACGCTTCGCCGACGCCTTGGATCGCTGGCTGGCACACAATGCAAAATGACCTCGCCCAATCCCCCTTTCTCTCCGATTAGAGTTCTCTCGAATCGAGCACGGGGGGTAAGTTTCGGCGGTAGTGACTCGGTCGAGCGATTCCTGCGCATTTGTCGGTCAAGAATGTGGTGACCAATGATGATACGGGGCTCCCACACCGTCGAGGAGCAACCTATTTTTCACCAGAATCCGATCGACCTCGCAAGTGACTTTCAATCGGCCCGACCTGCGTCAGCGGCATGGTTATACCACCCCCGTCAAGCGCGTGTTATCTGGGCGTCCTTGACGGAGGCAGCGTGATTTTTGCAACGTAGATCCCAGAATGCAGGAATTTTTACTTTTCCCTGTTCATGTGGATGAGTCCAGTTTGAATTTGCGTAGGGCGTTGCGGATTCCTTCTTCCAACCAGCGCGTGATATTGGGGTGAGGTACCAACCCCTGTCCATTCAGGGTGAATTCGAGACCTTCGAGCAGGCGCGGGTAAGGGCCTGAACCGTATAGCCGGTTGGAGACGATCAACACCCGACCATTGTCTTCGTTCCCTTGGTCTATGGCCCGCCTGATCTCTCTCAGCGCCTCTTTCCGCTTGTCGGGCCAGTCCTCGCGTAGGGTCATGGCGATGATGTCGCGAAAGGGCTGGGTAAGCTCAGCCTTGATGAGGCGGATGTTGTTTTCCATGACCTCGCGCCAGCGCTGGTCGCTTTCATCCTCCATCCTGCCGTGAGCAAGGAGAATGACGGTTTCCCGGGACGGTGTCTTGCTGATTTCCAGGATGCGTTCGCGCAGAATTTCTGCGATGAGCGGGGAGTCTTCATAGCCGCCGAAGG
>JALSHN010000150.1 GCA_026982215.1 Gammaproteobacteria bacterium | reverse complement strand
CCAATGAGAAAAAACCTACTCATCATTATGGGTACGACCTCGCTCGCCCTGTTGATCACCGGCTGCGGCGGTGGCACGGCAGGCAGCGCAGCCAGTGCCTCGACCACCCCCCTGCCCAGTCTGCTGGCACGCGTGGGGGAAAACATCCCAGTGGGTGACAACCGCTGCCCCAACGGGGGTGTGGAGATCCCCATCGGCATCGACGAAAACGGCAACGGTCAACTGGACGAAGACGAAATCGACGAGACCAAAGTCGTCTGCCATGGTAAAAACGGCAGTGACGGCATCGATGGCGTCAACGGCAAAAACGCCCTGATCAAAGTCTCCTTCGAAAACAGCGGCTCCAATTGTCCCGCCGGCGGACAGAAAATCGAGATCGGCCTCGACGACGACGGCGACGGCCAACTGGATAGCACCGAAGTCGACGAAACCCGCTATGTCTGCCACGGCATCGGCGGTCAAAACGGTGACGACGGCCACAATGCCCTGGTCGAGGTCGCCCCGGAGAACGCCGGCCCCAACTGCCCCGCCGGCGGGTACAAGATCCAGACCGGCCTCGACGGCAACGACAACGGCCAATTGGATAGCACTGAAATCGACGAGACCCGCTACGTCTGCAACGGCCTGGGCCTCGCCTTCACCACCACCCCCATCCCCAGCGGCAGCCAATGCCTCTACGGGGGCTACCAGTTGAGCTTCGGTCTCGACCTCGACAACGACGGCACCCTGAGCGCCACCGAGGCCCAGCAGAGCACCCTGCTGTGCAGCCCGCCGCTGAACGCCGGCTGGCAAGGCCCCAGGCCCCTGGAATTCGTCCATGACGACGTAGCGTTCTCCCACCTGGCCGTCGGCACCGACGGCAAGGCCTTCGCCGCCTGGTCGAGGGCAATCGGTCGGAGCCTCATCGAAGGCATCGACTACCGCGCCGGCCTGGGGTGGGATGCCGCCACCAAGGCCACCGTCTCCGACAACAACAACGGCTTGACCGAAGGCATCGTCATGGACGCCAACGTCCAACCTGTCAGCGACGGCAAGCCCCAAGCCGTGATGGTCTGGAGCGAGCAGGACAGCAGTGGCAACGGCCTGCTCCGTCTCAGTCTGTATTTCAACGACCAGTGGAACACCCGTACCACCCCCCTCAACGCCACGGCCGCCGATGTCCGCAACCCTTACGCCGCCATGGATGGACAGGGCAACGTCTTCGTCGTCTGGAGAGAAGACGATACCTCGGGCGACGGTGACATCGTCGTGCGCCGCTACGACGCCGGCCAAGACAAATGGGAGACCAGCGTCCGCCTCGAGGACGACGACGCCACCAGCGCCGAAACCCCCTGGCTGGCGGCGGCCGGCGGCCGCGCCGTAGTGGTGTGGCAGCAGCCCGAGCAAACCGCGAGTGGCAGCTACTTCCGCATCTACGCCAGCGAATACCAGCCGGGCAGCGGCTGGTCGCCGGCCCAGGCCATCAGTGGGACGGGGAAAAACGCCGTACTACCCACGGCGAGTCTGGATGCCTCGGGCAACCTCGTCATCACCTGGCTGGAAGACGCGAACAACGACAACCTCGATTTCGTCCCCATGGCCTACTACCGCCCCCAAGGGAGTGACTGGGCCGATGGCACCACCGACACGCTGGACAACCAGGCCGACGCTACCTTCATCCTCCCCGCCATGAACCGCTGGCAAGGTGGGGGTAGAGCGGTCGTCGTCTGGAGCGGAATCACCTCGACCGGCACCACCCAGCTCTGGGGTAGCGCTTACGAACCCGGGCAAGGCTGGACCTCGGCCCAACCGCTCATGAGCGACGCCAACAACGATCCCACTTCCTTCGACGTCGACATGGACGGCCAGGGCCATGCCATGGTCGCCTGGATCCAAGAATACAACGACGGCAACAACTTCCTCATCGCCCAACCCTGGGCCAACCGCTACGTGGCAGGGCATGGGTGGACCCAACCCGAACCCATCGGCCTGAACACCGGCAAGGCCGCGAACATCTTCGTCAGCTCCGATGGGAACGGCAACAGTTGGGTGATATGGACTGAACAGGAAATCGCATACACCGGCACTTTGTGGACCAACAAATGGATAAACCCTTGATCGCCCATTGATCCCACCACCGCAGCCCGCCCCTCCGGCGGGCTGTTTTTTTGAGCCAATTCCAGCCTTCGTTGCTAGGCTCAAATCATCTCAGAGCCAAAGCAATGGAGGCAGGGCCAATGAAAATCACTCTCAGCGTCATCAAGGCCGACATCGGCTCCATCGGCGGCCACATCGCCCCATCCAAACGCCTCATCGAGGCCGTCAAATCCCACATCGACAGCCAGGGTCACGGCATCATCATCGACCACTACGTCTCCCACACCGGTGACGACGTGGCCATCCTCATGACCCACACCGCCGGGCCCGGCGACGAGGCAGTGCACAAACTGGCCTGGGACGCCTTCCTCGCCGGCACCCAGGTCGCCAAGGACCAAGGGCTCTACGGCGCCGGCCAGGATCTGCTCAAAGAGGCCTTCTCCGGCAACGTCCGCGGCATGGGGCCCGCAGTGGCGGAAATGGAATTCGAGGAACGCCCCAACGAGCCCTTCCTGTTCTTCGCCGCCGACAAGACCGACCCCGGGGCCTACAACCTCCCCCTCTACCTCGCCTTCGCCGACCCCATGACCACCCCCGGCCTGCTGCTCTCCCCCGAGCTGGCCCGCGGCTTCCGCTTCGTGATCATGGACGTCAACTACACCGAGGGCGACCGCATCATCGAACTGAACGCCCCCGAAGACCTCTACGACATCGCCGCCCTGCTGCGCGACCCCGAACGCTACGTGGTGGAATCGGTGTGGTCACGGGAGACGGGCGAGATCGCCGCAGTGGCCTCCACCACCCGCCTGCACAACATCGCCGGCAAATACGTCGGCAAGGACGATCCGGTGATGCTGGTGCGGGCCCAGAAGATGTTCCCGGCCACCGGCGAGATCCTCGCCCCCTACGCCACCGGCCACCTGGTCGCCGGCGGCATGCGCGGCTCCCACAACATGCCCCTGATGCCGGTACCCCTGAACGCCGGCATCAGCTACTTCGACGGCCCCCCGGTGGTCTCCTGCGCCGCCTTCTGCGTCCACGAGGGCCGCCTCACCGAGGCCGTGGACACCTTCGCCCATCCCTTCTGGGACAAGGTCCGCGACGACGTGGCGCAAAAGGCCATGGAGATCCGCCGCCAGGGCTTTTTCGGCGCCGCCATGCTCCCCATGAGCGAGCTGGAATACACCGGCATCATGAACAAACTGGAGGCCCTCGAAGATCGTTTCCACATTCGGGAATGAGCCCTTGACCTGGAGTTGACTCCAACGTCCATACTCCCTTTCGAACCGAAACCGGGAGGGACATCGTTTTGCCTCATCGTCTCATCGCCTTGATCCTGCTCCTCTGCAGCCTCGACGCCGCGGCCCACGACCCCATCTTCGGCCTGGGGCCCCACGTCCTCTACAAAGGCGGCATCGAGGCCTCGTGGGTGAGCGAACGTGAAGACGGCGAGGCCCCCTGGAGCCAACTCCTGGAGACCGCATTCGGCCTCACCGG
>JALSHN010000149.1 GCA_026982215.1 Gammaproteobacteria bacterium | reverse complement strand
CCCCGACCCCTCCCAGCCGGAAAACCTCCAAGACCTCATCCAGCGGGTCCGCGAGCGCGGCGCCGACATCGGCCTGGCCTTCGACGGCGACGGCGACCGCGTCGGCGTCATCGCCCCCGACGGCGAGATCATCTGGCCCGACCGGCAAATGATCCTCTACGCCCGCGACGTCCTCAGCCGCCACCCCGGCGCCGAGATCATCTACGACATCAAATGCTCCACCCACCTGGGTCGCGCCATCGAGGCCGCCGGCGGCAAGCCGCTGATGTGGAAGACCGGCCACTCCCTGATCAAGGCCAAACTCAAAGAGACCGGCGCCCCCCTGGCCGGTGAAATGAGCGGCCACATCTTCTTCAAAGACCGCTGGTACGGCTTCGACGACGGCCTCTACGCCGCCGCCCGCCTGCTGGAGATCCTCGCCCGCGACCCCCGCCCCACCCTTGAGGTCTTCGCCGAACTCCCCGACATGGTCAACACCCCCGAGCTACGCCTGGAACTCCCCGAAGGCAGCCAGCACGCCTTCATGGAACGCCTGCTGGCCGAAGCCCACTTCCCCGACGGCCAGCTCACCACCATCGACGGCCTGCGGGTGGACTTCGACGACGGCTGGGGACTGGTACGCGCCTCCAACACCACCCCCTGCCTGGTGATCCGCTTCGAGGGCCGCGACCAAGCTACCCTCGAACACATCCAGGAACGCTTCCGCGCCCTCTTCCAACGACTCGACCCCCAACTGCAACTCCCCTTCTGAGGAACACCATGGCCATCGACCGCAGCCAAGCCGAAAACATCGCCCACGTCCTCACTGAGGCCCTGCCCTACATCCGCCGCTTCCAAGGCAAGACCCTGGTGATCAAATACGGCGGCAACGCCATGGTGGACGAGGCCCTGAAAAACAGCTTCGCCCGCGACGTGGTCCTCATGAAGCTGGTGGGCATCAACCCCATCGTCGTCCACGGCGGTGGCCCCCAGATCGGCAGCCTGCTGAACCGCTTAGGCAAAGAGACCCGTTTCGTCCAAGGCATGCGGGTCACCGACGCCGAAACCATGGACGTGGTGGAAATGGTCCTGGGCGGGCTGGTCAACAAAGAGATCGTCAACCTCATCAACCGCCACGGCGGCCGCGCCGTGGGCCTCACCGGCAAAGACGGCGACCTCATCCGCGCCCGCAAACTCACCCTCACCAGCGACGACCCCGAACTCTCCGCCTCCGAGATCATCGACATCGGCCACGTGGGCGAAGTGGAAAGCATCGACCCCGGCATCCTTTCCTCGCTGGTGGAGGACGACTTCATCCCCGTCATTGCCCCCATCGGCGTCGGCCACGACGGCGCCTCCTACAACATCAACGCCGACCTGGTGGCCGGCAAACTGGCCTCAGTCCTGCGGGCGGAAAAACTCATCCTGCTCACCAACACCCCCGGCCTACTGGACAAACAAGGCCGACTGCTCACCGGCCTGGCCGCCGAACGGGTGGAGGCCCTCATCGAAGACGGCACCATCTACGGCGGCATGCTCCCCAAGATCCGCTGCGCCCTCGAAGCCACCGCCCACGGCGTCAAGAGCGCCCACATCATCGACGGCCGCGTCGCCCACGCCGTACTCCTGGAAATCTTCACCGACCAAGGCGTGGGCACCCTCATCAAGGGCTGAGCAATGGCCAAACGCCCCGACCGCAAACGCGAGATCCTCGAAGCCCTCGCGCGGCTGCTGGAAGCCGCCCCCGGCGGCCGAGTGACCACCGCCGCCCTGGCCCGCGAAGTGGGCGTCACCGAGGCCGCCCTCTACCGCCACTTTCCCAGCAAGACCAAGATGTTCGAGGCCCTCATCGCCTTCGCCGAAGACAGCGTCTTCACCCTCGCCAACCGCATCCACGAACAAGAACCCGATGCCGGGCGCCGCAGCCTCACCCTGATCCGCATGCTCCTCACCTTCGCCCAACGCAACCCCGGCATCAGCCGCCTGCTGGCCGGTGACGCCCTCACCGGCGAAGACCCCCGCCTCCACGCCAGAGTGAACCAGTTCTACCAACGCCTGGAGACCCAACTGCGCCAATTCCTCCGCGAACAAGCCCTCCACGGCCACCGCAGCCCCCCCGCCAACGCCACCGCCAACCTACTGCTCGCCTACGCCGAAGGCCGCATCCGCCAATACGCCCGCAGCGGCTTCCGGGCCTCACCACTGGAGCATTGGGAAGAACAGCGACAACAACTCGAGAAGGTCCTTTCCTAAGAGCGTTGGCCGGTTCAACAAAGCTCCCATGCCCTCTTACACCGCAAGAGGCGGTATCGCTGAGGGGTTGCCGCTGGAAGCGGCCTTCCCGCAACCAGCGCAGGCCATCATTGAAACGTGCCGGTGCGAGACTCCACAACACCAGCCGACCGACGGCATAGGTGAAACGGCTGCCCGGCACGCTCCGCCCCTCCCGTTCACCGGTACCCCATGCCGACGCCGGGCTCCCCCAGTGCCGTGAACCCATCGGCGCCATGCGCCTGGAGCAGTACGGCGCCTTTCGCTGCGGTTAGCCAAAGGGTCATCCAACCACTTGCCAAGTCCAGCCGCGCTGGCGGATCGAGGCTCCGATCTACGAACAGGATTGCGCCGCCGCGATCGCGGCCTGCCCCAGTGCCAAGCCACCGTCGTTGGCGGGCAGCCGCGCCGGAGCCAACAGCCGCAGATCCGCGTCGGCCAGGGCGGCGAAGACGCCCTCGAGCAGCAGGCGGTTCTGGAACACGCCGCCGCCAAGGGCAACGGTATCGCAGCCGTGCGCCGTGGCGAGCCGTCGGGCGATGTCGGCCAGACCCTCGGCCAGGCTGCGGTGGAAGCGCGCCGCCACCAGGGCCGGCTCGCAGCCGGCGGCGCAATCGGCCAGCAGGGCCTCCCACAAGGGCCGCCAGCGGATCCGCTCCCCCTGCAGGACCACAGGATAGACCGCCTCCGCCTCGGCCATGGCACCGGCGGCCAGGGCCTCGAGACGCATGGCCGCCTGGCCCTCGTGACTCACCGACTCGACGCAGATCCCCAGCACCGCCGCCACCGCATCGAACAGCCGACCGGCCGAGGAGGCGGGAGGGCTGTTGAGGCCGCGGGCGAGCATGGTGCGCAGGGTGTCCAGAGGACGGGTTTCCAGAAAGTCCAGAATCGCCAGATCGCCGAAGCGGGCGCGCAGATCGGCATCGCCGAAGGCCCGTTGCAGATGGGCGAAGGCATTGCGCCAGGGCTCGCGCATGGCGCGCATGCCGCCAGGCAGCGGCACCGGATCGAAGCCGGCCAGGCGCCGGCAGCGGCGATAGTCTCCGAGCAGGAACTCCCCGCCCCAGAGCGTGCCGTCCTCGCCCAGGCCCAGTCCGTCCAGCATCAGCCCCAGCACCGGCGGGCCGTCCAGCGGCACGCCGTGCTCGGCGAGGATGGCGGCCAGATGGGCATGGTGGTGCTGGACCGCGACCAGCGCCAGCCCCGCCTCTTCGGCCAGTTCCTGGCCGATCCGGGTACTGTGGTAGTCGGGATGGCGATCCACCGCGAGGACCTCGGGCGAGAAGTCGAACAACGCCCGGTAGTGATCCAGCATGGCCCGGTATTCG
>JALSHN010000148.1 GCA_026982215.1 Gammaproteobacteria bacterium | reverse complement strand
CAAACCCATCCCCCTGATCCCCGCCGACACCCCCGCCCTCCAGGCCCTGGAGACCCTCCACGACAGCCCCCACCCCCTCCTCCCCGTCATCGACGCGCGTAAACGCCTCATCGGCCTCCTCCTCCCACCTCAAGCACCGGTTGACTCGGAAAAATCGGGCCAGTAGAATTTCGCCTCCCTCGCACGGGGCGGTTAGCTCAGCGGGAGAGCACTGCCTTCACACGGCAGGGGTCGCTGGTTCAATCCCAGCACCGCCCACCAACGACTAAAGCCCGGTGAAACCCCACCGGGCTTTCGTTTTTCTACCCCCCTCAACACCCCACTTCAATCAGAAGTGATCAATGCCACATCCGGCAGATCGCCCTCCTCGCCCCCAGTGAACCTCATCGGACAACGCCATCCACTCTCTCTCGAGAAAAAACGGCAAAATTGGAAAACCACTGACCTTGGGATACCCAGAGCTGTTCATTGCCCAGGATCTCCATCAATTCCAACATACTTAAAAGGAGATGGGTTGTGCTTTTGGGAGGGGGTAATTTGCCGTTGGTGGCTGGTTTCAGGGTCCGGTGGCTTGCAGGCGGCCGCTGCGGCGGAGGGTGATTTTGCCTTGAGGGTCGGGGCGGCCGAGGAAGGCGAGGAGGCGGCCGACAGGGGATTGGCGGCCTTCGCGGGGGGTGAGGTGGAGTTCGAGGCGCCAAGCGCCGTCGGGGCTGAGCCGGAGGCTTCCTCCCAGGCCCAGGGGGCCACCGCCGTCGCGGAAGCGGCCGTGGATGCCGTCGTCGCGGGTTTCCAGTACCAGTTGCAGGTCGCCCAGCTTGGCGGCCATGGGCGGTCCGCTGGCGGCTCCGCGCCAGGTGAGGGTACCGTCGGCGACCCGGGGGAGGCCTTCGACCACTTCCAGACGGTGCATTTGCCCTTGGATGACCCCTTCCAGCGGGAGGGCGGCCAGTTGCAGCCGTTGCAACAGGTCGGGCAGCGGCCAGTGGAGGGTGACGGGGGCCAGGCGCAGACGACCGTCCAGGCTCAGCTCCACTTCGCCCTGCAGCCGTCCTCCGCCCACATCGAGGTGGGTATGGAGCCGTCCCAGCAGCAGGGCGGTGGGGCGCAACTGCCATTGCAGTTCCGGCAGGCGCCGGCCCTGGATCTCCATGGCGGCGACGTGGCCATCCCACAGGGTGCCTTCCACGGCGTAGAGTTTGATGCCCAAGGGCTGCAGGCGGGGTTTGGCGAGGGCGTAGGCCCAGCCGGCGGGGAAGGTGGCGATGAGAAAGCCGAGGTAGGCCAGCAGGCCGAGGAGGATGAGGACGAGGGCACGGCGTTTCATGGTCCTTCCTCGATCACCAGCCGGGCGGAGACTTTGCCGGGGCCTTCGCGGTCGATGACGGCGCTGGCTACTCGCAGGCCGTGTTTTTTGCGCAGCCGGTCCAACCAGCGGGCCAGGGCATCAAAGTCCACGCCGTCGAGCCAGACGCGTACGCGGCGCTCGCCGTCGGGCTCGATGCGGCTGACCTTGCCTTTGAGTTTGGCGGTGCGGGCGGTGCGGTCGATGACGCCCAAGAGGGAGTCGCCGCGACTTTTTTCCGCCGGGGCGGTGCTGCCCCGCAGGGCGCGCACTTCAGCGGCCCGCTGTTGCATCCATTGCAGCAGAGCGCGTTGTTCTTCCACTTGGCGCTGCAGGCGTTGGTGGTCTTGGTGCAAGGGCTCCCACAGGGCGAGATAGAACACGGTAAGGGTCACCAGCACGGCGGCCACGGCCACCAGGATACGCTCGCGGGGACGCAGGGCGTTCCAGTGGCGCTGCAGGGGTTCGATCAGGGCGTTCATGCGCGCTCCTCGATCTGCAGCCGGCCCTGGACTTTGCCGTCGCGGGCGGCGGCGGATTGGATCTCGGCGACCACCCCGGCCCGTTGTTCCAGGCGCTGTTTCAGTCGGTCGAGGTCTTCCAGGCCGCGGACGCTGAGTTCCACGTCCAGGGTGCCGTTTTTGTAGCGTACGCTGCGCACCTCGGCACCGGCCTCGACGATCAGGGGGGCGACCCGCCCCAGCAAGGCGATGAAGTCGCCACCGCGTTCTCCCCCCTGTTTGAGCCGTTCCAGACGCCGGGTCATCTGGACACGGGGATTGACCACCTTGCGGGCGTCGGGGAAGGTGTCGCGGTAGATTTGTTCGATCTGGGCACGCAAATCACTCACTTGCCGTTCCATGCGGACGTTGTCCCAGGCGAGCAGGCCGAGGTGGAGGGTGAGCCACAGGGCGGCCAGGCCGGCGGCCAGCCGCCAGGGACGCCATAGCCGCGCCCAGCGCTGGCGGGGGCTGTAATCACCTTGCGCCAGGTCGGGAACGGCGCTGAAGTCGGCCTCGGGCTCGAGGGCGAGCAGGTGTTCGCAGCGCTGGCTTTCCACCGGCACGGCCGCCCCCAGGTCGCCCAGGGCGATGGGATCGGGGCAGAGCCACAGGGCCAGGCGCCGGGGGGGAGCTTTTTGTTCGCGCAGCTGCAGGCGGAGGTATTCGCTGAGGTTTTCTTTGTCGCAGGCGAAGCCGTCGGCAGGGCCGGTGCGCACCAGGGCCACGGAACCGACGGTGGTCACCGCCCAGCTTTCCGCTTGCCACGGCAGCAGGAACAGGTCGAGGTGCAGGGCGCGGTATTGAATGCCGGCCCGGCGCAAGCGTTCGAGCCAGTCTTCCATACGCGCCCGGGCGACCACCACCACCGCCAGCCGGCCGGTTTCGTCCCGATCACCCAGGGCGAAGTGGAGTCGTTCCACGTCGTCGGCCAGCTGGTCTTCCAGGGCGTAGGGAATGGCCTGGAGCAGGCGCTGGCGCCCGCCGGGGGGGGCTTCGACCCGGGCCAGGCAGGCAGCTTCGCTGGGGACGAAGACCCGTGCGCCACGACCTTGGAGCACGGGGGCGAGTTGCTCCAACGGGCCACGGTGGAGGACGCCGTCCACCCAGCAGGCGGGCTCGGGATCACGCAACCACAGTCGCGGCTCGTTGCTCATCACGCCCCCCCGGCGGGGTCCCAGCTGCGGACGATGGGGATCACCCGACTGCCGTCGGTGCGTCGGTAGAGGAGGCTGGTGAGGCTGAAGCGGGCGCGGTCGAGGTTGACTCGGGCGTGCACCAGGAAGTAGCTGCTTTGCACGTCCAACCCGGCGGTCAAGGCGTTTTTCTCCTCAGGCTTCCAGTCCTTGAAGGGGGGCAAGGATAACAGGTCCTGCACCCGTTGAAAGGGCTCTCGGCGGCGGCGGTCGGTGATGGCTTGCACTGCCGCAGCGTCCATGTTGTCGGCCAGGGCGCGCAAAACCTGTGGTTTGAGGGTGTTGAGGTTGAGGGTGGTGGCCGATTCGGGGAGGGCAGTGACGAATTGCAGCAGGCCGGGGCGCTCGTCGTCGCCTTGGAGGATCTCTCGATTGAAGCCGGCCACCAGATAGAGTTCGCTGGCGCTGGCCATGGGGCGGTTGGCGGCGCGGTAGGGCGG
Organism: Gammaproteobacteria bacterium; assembly: GCA_026982215.1. GTDB lineage: Bacteria > Pseudomonadota > Gammaproteobacteria > S012-40 > S012-40 > S140-43. Next base: position 109 of record JALSHN010000148.1, on the reverse strand, counting down.
ATCGGCGTTGAGGTAATCGTCGTCTTCGGCCCCACCGGGAAAGCGGGTCTCGCTATCGGGGTCGATCCAGTCGGCCACGGCGTTGGCCAGTTCGGGGTCGTGTCCCAGG